>CAYMRW010000290.1:0-3723 GCA_964392825.1 uncultured Rhodobacterales bacterium | reverse complement strand
CGAGGCCATCGGCGACCGGCTGACCTGCGTCTTCGTCGACCACGGGCTCCTGCGACAGAACGAGGCGGCGGAGGTGGTGGCGATGTTCCGCGACCACTACAACATTCCGCTGGTCCATGCCGACGAGAGCGACCTGTTCCTGTCGGCGCTCGAGGGCGTCAGCGACCCGGAGGCGAAGCGAAAGACCATCGGGCGGCTCTTCATAGACGTGTTCCAGAAGCACGCGCAGGACGTTGGCGGGGCGGAGTTCCTGGCGCAAGGAACGCTCTACCCGGACGTCATCGAAAGCGTGAGCTTTACCGGCGGCCCCTCGGTCACGATCAAGTCCCACCACAACGTCGGCGGCCTGCCGGAGAAGATGGGGCTGAAGCTGGTCGAGCCCCTGCGCGAGCTCTTCAAGGACGAGGTGCGCGCGCTCGGTCGCGAGCTGGGCCTGCCCGCGAGCTTCATCGGCCGGCACCCGTTCCCGGGCCCCGGCCTCGCCATCCGCTGCCCGGGCGAGGTGACGCGCGACAGGCTCGCCATCCTGCGCCGGGCGGATGCGGTCTTCATCGACCAGATCCGCCGCCACGGACTCTACGACGACATCTGGCAGGCGTTCGTGGCGCTGCTGCCGGTCCGCACGGTGGGCGTCATGGGCGACCGGCGCAGCTACGACTATGCCTGCGCGCTCCGCGCCGTGACATCGGTCGACGGCATGACGGCGGACTACTACCCGTTCACGCACGCGTTCCTCGGTGAGACGGCGAACCGGATCGTCGGCGAGGTCGACGGCATCAACCGCGTCACCTACGACATCACGTCGAAGCCCCCCGGGACCATCGAGTGGGAGTGAGGGCGCCGGCGGACGCCGTACCGGGCGCCGCGCGAGACGACCGGCCCGTCGCCGCCGCGCTCTGGATGGGTGGCGCCGTTGTCAGCTTCACCTCGATGGCGGTGGCGGGGCGCGAGGTCAGCGTCGAGCTTGATACCTTCGAGATCCTTCTCTACCGCTCCGTCCTCGGGGTCGTCCTCGTCGTCGCCGGCGCCCGGCTCCTCGGGACGCTGGGCGGCATCCGCGCCCGCCGCATGGGCTGGCACGGGGCGCGCAACGTTAGCCACTTCGCGGGCCAGAACCTCTGGTTCTACGCCATCGCGACGGCACCCTGGCGCAGGTCTTCGCGCTCGAGTTCAGCCAGCCGATCTGGGTGGCGCTGCTGGCGCCCCTGGTCCTCGGCGAGCGGCTGACACGGCGGCGGCTCGGCGTCATCGCGCTGGGGTTTCTCGGCATCCTCATCGTCACCCGCCCGGGCTTCGAGACCCTGACGCCCGGGCTCGTCGCCGCCGCGGCGGCGGCCATCGGCTTTGCCGGGTCGACCGTCACCACACGAGCGCTGACCCGAACCGAGACGGTCACCAGCATCCTCTTCTGGCTGACGCTGATGCAAAGCGTCCTCGGCCTCGCCTGCGCCGGAGCCGATGGCGACATCGCGGTTCCGAGTGCGCAGGCCTGGCCCTGGATCGGCGTGATCGCCGGCGCCGGGCTGCTCGCGCATCTCTGCCTCACCCAGGCGCTCTCGATGGCGCCGGCCACCGTGGTGATCCCGATGGATTTCCTGCGCCTGCCGGTCATCGCCGTCGTCGGAATGGCGCTCTATGCCGAACCGCTCGACGCCTTCGTCTTCGCCGGCGCGGCGATCATCCTCGCCTCGAATTATGCGAACGTGTGGTTTGAAGCGCGACCGCACCAGAAAGTTGTGGCCAAAAGATGACGTTCGGTTCCATGCATGATGCTGACGCCGCGTTGAACGTTGACGATGTCGGTGGCGTCTTGCGTAGCTGTGACTAAACGACTTGGGGGAGCCGTCCGAGATGACCCGCACCGCATTCGCATCGCTGGCGGCAACCGTAGGTCTGGCGGGAGCGCTTCACGCCGGCGCGGTCGACCGGTCGGGACAATCGACCGAGATTCTCTTCGAGGAGGGCAACCTCGCGCGGTTCAGCTTTGGCCACGTGTCGCCCGACATCTCGGGCGTCCAGGTCATCCCGGTCGGCCCCCTGCCCCCCGGCGGGTCGTCCGGCGACGCAGGCGAGGCCTACCAGCAGTTCGGCGCCGCCTACAAGCACGACTTCGGCAACGGTTTCGAGGCGGCGATCGTCTACGATCAGCCGTTCGGGGCGGTGATCGACTATCCCGCGGGTGAGCCCTACTTCGCCCAAGGCGCCGACGCCGACCTCGACACCGACGCCTTCACGGGCTTTCTCAAGTACACCTTTGAGAGCAACGTCAGCGTCTTTGGCGGGCTGCGATACCAGTCGTTCTCGGCCGAGGCTTTCATCCCCTACGTCTCTCCGATACCGGGCGTGACCCCGCCCTACGCGGCGCAGGGCGACGAGGAATGGGGCTTCGGCTACGCCGTCGGCATCGGCTACGAGATCCCCGAGATCGCGCTCCGCGTGTCGCTGACCTACAACTCGGCGATCGACTACGACATCGAGACCACCGAGACGTCGGTCCTTGGCACCTCGGTCGCGGACACCGACGTGTCCACGCCGCAATCGGTGAACCTCGAGTTCCAGACGGGGATCGCCGCCGACACGCTGCTCTTCGGCGGCGTCCGCTGGGCCGACTGGACCGAGTTCGAGATCGCGCCGCAGGACTATCTGTTCCTCACCGGCCTCGGCAATCCGGAGGAGGGGCAGCCGCTCGTCGGCTACGACGAGGACATCTGGACGCTGTCGCTCGGCGTCGGTCGGGCCTTCACCGAAACGCTGAGCGGCGCCGTTTCGGTGACCTGGGAGCCGCAGGTGGGCGGCTTCGCCTCGAACCTCGGGCCGACCGACGGGATCTTCAGCGTCGGTCTCGGCGGTACCTACCGGCACGAGGGGTGGGAACTCACGGGCGGCGTGCGCTACGCCTGGATCGGCGACGCCGAGACCCGCGCCGGCGGCGACGTGCAGGCGACGGAGTTCGAGGACAACACCGCCATCGGCTTCGGGGTCGAGGTGGCCTACCGCTTCTGACGCCCTGCCATTGCCCCGCGCCGGCAACGCCCATACCACGGGGACATCGGGGCCGCACGGGACGGGCGATGATCTACGGCGGTGCGGAGGACTGGCGCGAGGCCGCGAGCAAGCGGATCATGCTCTTCGGCATGTCGGGCCTCGGCAAGACCTACATGTCGGACATGTTGCGGCGGTCGGGCGGCTGGTTCCACTACTCCGTCGACTACCGGATCGGCACGCGGTACCTCGGCGAGCACATCGTCGACAACTTCAAGCGCGTGGCGATGCGCCAACCGTTCCTGCGCGAGCTCCTGCTGAGCGACTCGATCTACATCGCGTCGAACATCACCTTCGAAAACCTTGCGCCGCTGTCGACCTGGCTGGGCAAGCCCGGCGATCCCGGGAAGGGCGGCCTCGCCTTCGACGAGTACCTCCGCCGCCAGGCGCTGCACCGCGAGGCGGAGGTCGACGCGACGCTCGACACCGTGCGCTTCATCGACCGCGCGCGGGACCTCTACGGCTATGCGAACTTCGTCTGTGACACGAGCGGCTCGATCTGCGAGATCGTGGACCCCGAGAACCCGGACGACCCGATCGTTACGGCGCTCGCCCCCCACGTGCTGCCGGTCCACATCGAGGGGACAGAAGCGCATGTCGACGCGATGGTGCGTCGCTTCGACCGTGCGCCGAAGCCCATGTATTATCGCCCCGACGTGCTTCGCCAGGAGTGGGAGGCGT
>CAYMRW010000289.1:0-3743 GCA_964392825.1 uncultured Rhodobacterales bacterium | reverse complement strand
CGTCGTCGCCACCGGCATCGACGCGGTCGAGGGTGCGCGCGACAACCCGGCGCCGCGCCGGTCGATGGCGGCGCCGCTCGCGGCCCCGGCCCGCGAAGAGGTCGAGCACGCCCCGGAGCCGGAGCCGCTCGCGCCCGCCGCCTATGAGGAGCACGAGCCGGCGGAGGCCTCGCTCTTCGAGGAGGATGCCCCCTTCGGCGAGGACGACCTGCCGCTGCCCGCCTACCGGCCGCAGCCGCGCGTCGTCGCGGCCGAGCCCGACGCCGCGCAGTTCGTGGTTCCCCGTCCGCCGGCCCAGCGGACGGCCCCGGGCACGCCCACGCCCGAAGCGCTGGCGCGCATGCGCGCCGCGGTGAACAAGGTGCCGCCGGCCAGCGGACCCGCCCTCGGGGGGCCGGCTGCCGGCGATCGGCGGGGCTTCGGCATAAACTCGCTCATCGGCCGCATGACCGGTCACGAGGGGCGGCCGCTGCAGGCCTCGCGGCAGGCGGGTCCCACCGCGCCCGAGGACGCCCCGGTCGAGGACGAACGGATTGAAATCCCCGCGTTTCTGAGGCGCCAGGCGAACTGAGGCCGACGCGACTTCAACCCGGAGGGGGCGCAGCCGAGGGGTCGCGCCCCCTTCGCGTTTCCGCTGCGCTGCGGCATCTGGCAGCTTCGTATTTCAAGTCGTTGCAATCTTTGAATTGTGCCGTTGTCCGCCTCCTCTTAGCTGGGCCAAGAGCCGAAAAATGGCCAAGGGGCAGTCATGCAATCCACGCTCAAATCCGCGGTCTCCGTCAACGGGATCGGCCTGCACACCGGGACTCCGGTGCGCATGACCATACGTCCCGCCCGCGCGGGCCTGGGCGTCTGGTTCCGCCGTGTCGACGTCGACGGCGACCAGTGGATCCCGGCGCGGTGGGATGCCGTCGTCCCGTCGATGCTCTGCACGCGCATCGCCAACGACGCCGGGGCGGAGGTCTCGACGATCGAGCACGTGATGGCCGCCATCGCCGGCACCGGCCTCTCGAACGCGGTGATCGAGATCGACGGCCCCGAAGTGCCGATCGGCGACGGCAGCGCGGCCGAGTTCGTCGGGGGCATCCTGTCGCGCGGCCTGATCGCGCAGAACGAGCCGGTCTACGCCATCGAGATCCGCGAGACGGTGGAGATCTCGACGGCGCTCGCGACCGCGCGGCTCGAGCCCGCGGCGGGGATGCTGATGTCGTTTCGCATCGCCTTTCCCGATCCCGCGATCGGCCGGCAGGAACGGACGCTGGATCTCGCCAACGGCGCCTTCGTCCGCGACCTCTGCGACAGTCGCACCTTCTGCCGGCTGACGGACGTGGAGCGGATGCGGGCCGACGGCCTGATCCTCGGCGGCACGCTCGAGAACGCCGTCGTCGTCGACGGCGACCGCATCGTGACGCCGGGCGGACTGCGCCATGGCGACGAGGCGGTGCGTCACAAGATGCTCGACGCGGTCGGCGACCTCGCGCTCGCCGGTGGTCCGATCCTCGGCCACTATCACGGCGACCGTGCCGGGCACGCGATGACGAACGCCCTCCTCCGCCGGCTCTTCGCCAATCCCGAGGCCTACCGGCTCGTGCCCTGCGACGGTGCGCTGGCGGCACGGCTGCCGGGCGGCGGTCTGACGCGTGGCGACCTTGTCGCGCTCGCCGCGTAACGTGACGCGGCGACGGGCTGCCGTTTGCCGTCCGCGATCCATGTGCTAAGGCCGTCACAACGGTTTCGGGCGGAAGCGGTGGGGTCGCGATGGCGCGCTGGCTGATACTCTGGGTGGCGGTCGCGACGGGGTTGTCGGGCTGCGCCAGCATCCGCAATCCGCTCGCCTCGCGCGAGGTGCCGCTCGAGACGCAACCGCCCGAGGCCATCTACCAGCGCGCCGAACTGGAGCTCGAGGATCGCCAGCCCGACGACGCCGCCCGCTTCTTCGGCGAGGTCGAGCGGCTCTATCCCTACTCCGAATGGTCGAAGCGCGCGCTGATCATGCAGGCCTTCGCGTATCACCGCGACCGCGACTTTGACGCAAGCCGCGCGACCGCCCAGCGATACGTCGACCTCTATCCGACCGACGAGGATGCGGCCTACGCCCAGTATCTACTGGCGTTGAGCTACTATGACCAGATCGACGACGTCGGCCGCGACCAGGGGCTGACGTTTCAGGCGCTGCAGGCGCTGCGCGACGTGATCGAGATCTATCCCGAGAGCGAATACGCGACCTCGGCGATGCTCAAGTTCGACCTGGCCTTCGATCACCTCGCCGCCAAGGAGATGGAGATCGGCCGCTACTACCTCAGGCGGGGGCATTATTCGGCGTCGATCAACCGCTTCCGCGTCGTCGTCGAGGACTTCCAGACCACCACGCACACGCCCGAGGCGCTGCACCGTCTGGTCGAGTCCTACCTTTCGCTCGGCCTTACCGATGAGGCGCGGACGGCGGGGGCCATTCTCGCCGTGAACTTCCGCTCGTCGGTCTGGTACCAGGACAGCTACGCGCTGCTCACCGGACGCGGTCTGACGCTGGCGCCGGCGGGCGACAACTTCCTGACGACGATCTACCGCCAGTCGATCGAGGGGCAGTGGCTCTGAGTTGAGTCTCTCCAGGCGCCGGCCCGTGGCACCGTTGCCGCGTCCTGTTCGCCCCTCCCATCGGGGAAGGTTCGGGACGAAGGGAGCGAGACAGCCAGGTTCGACGAGGGCATACGGTGGATTGGCTGGTTCGGGTCGAGGGGACTACCAGGCGGGCTCGCTTCGACATTGCGCCAGGCGCCTGCGGGCGTTCATGGCGGGGTGCCGACCGCATCGGGTCTCGCGGCCGGATCGGCCGGCGCCATGGAGTGCGCTCCGCCCCACGATCCAGTTCGCCACGAGGGGCCGCACATGCCGCCTGTCTTGCAGACCCGCCTCCGCCCCGATACGCCACGCCCCGGCGAAAAGCTGCCAGGGGCCCGACCGCTGGACCTTCGCGAATGGCTTGTCGTCGACGACGCCTTCGCCGGGCAGATGGCGCTCCGGGATGCGCTGATCGCCCGGCGGCGGGGCGAGGTCCTCGCCCTCGACCCGGAGGCGGGCGATGCGGCGCGGGAACTCCTCGACGTCGTGCTCGGCCGGATCGCGGCGAACCCTCTCTACCACATGGGCGCCGCGGTCCGCCGGCCGGACGGCGTCGTGGTCGACCTCGACCGCAACGATCCGATGGTGACCGCGGGCCGCCTCGTCGCGGAGGATCTCTGCCTCCTCGACAAGCGGGACGTGGAGCATGTGCTGGTCGCAGCCGTCCTGTGCTTTCCGTCGCGCTGGAGGCTCGACGAGAAGATCGGCCGCCCCCTGACCCGCATCCACCGTCCAGTGGCGCCCTACGATGGCGAGGTCGCGCGGCGGGTGCAGCGCCTCTTCGACGGCCTGCGCCCGGAACGGCCGCTCTGGCGCGCCAACCTCGTCCGCCACCGCGACCCGGCGCTGTTCCAGCCGGTCTCGGAAACCGAAAAGGACCGCGGCGAGGCGGCCGATGCCGGCTACCTCCGTTCCGAGCGGCAGTGCCTCCTGCGCCTCCCCGTCACCGGCGCTGTCGTGTTCTCGATCCACACGACACTCGTGCGCGCCGGCTCCAACGCGAACGGGGCGCCCCGAAAGGCGCCCCGTTCCGTCCGTCCGGTGTCGGGTCAGCAGCTGTAGTACAGCTTGAACTCGATCGGGTGGGGGGTGTGCTCGTAGGCGTAGATCTCCTCCCACTTGAG
>CAYMRW010000288.1:0-3745 GCA_964392825.1 uncultured Rhodobacterales bacterium | reverse complement strand
CTCGACGACCGGATTCTCGACCTTGATCTTTGCCATTGGTGTCCCTCGCTGAATCTCTCGCTCCGGGGTCTAGACGAAATCCATGCGGCCGGAAAGCTGAGGTCTTGAGGCTTTTCCCGTATCTCGCGGTTGCGCGGTCCGCGCTGCTGCGGCACCGTCGCAGACGGGGGACGGACATCATGAAGCGCATTGCGATCTTCTGCGATGGGACCTGGAACCGGTCGGAGGCGGAGCACCCGACGAACGTCGTGCGCCTCGCCCAAAGCGTTTGCCAGAAGAGCGATGACGGCATCGCTCAGGTCGTCGTCTATCTCGAGGGCGTCGGCTCGGGGCGTGGGTCGAGCGCCATCTCGCGCAACGTCGATCGGTTGGGCGGCGGGGCGTTCGGCTGGGGGCTGACCGAGAACATCGTCGAGGCCTACCGCCACCTCGCCTTCAATTACGAGCCGGGCGACGAAATCTACATCTTCGGCTTCTCGCGCGGCGCCTACACGGCGCGGTCGCTCGCCGGTATGATCCGCGCCTGCGGCATACCCTCGATCGACAACATCTCGCGGATCCCCGAGGCCGTCGCCTTCTACCGCGACCCGAACGAGACGACGAAGCCGAAGAGCGAGCGCAGCAAGGAGTTCCGTGCTTGGTTCTCCCCGTCCCTCTCCACCCAGGCCGGGGAGGATGCGTGGCGGCAGGAGCGCGGCCTGCCCGACTGCCGGCCGCTCCGCATCAGCTATCTCGGCGTGTGGGACACCGTCGGCGCGCTGGGCGTGCCGGCGCAGTACCGGGTTCTCGCCGGGGTCTTTAACCGGAACTACCAGTTCCACGACGCCAAGCTGACGAGCCTCGTCCTCGCGGCGCGGCATGCCGTCGCCATCGACGAGCGCCGGCGGACCTTCGCGCCGACCCTGTGGGAGAACGTCGCCCGGCTGAACCTCGAGGCGCGCGACGAGGTCTCCGTCGGCCTGCGTCCGGCGGGGCAGGAGAGCCCCTACGGGCAGTTGTGGTTTCCCGGCGACCACGGCTCGATCGGCGGCGGTGGCGACATCCGGGGCCTGGCCAGCGCGGCGCTGGTCTGGGTGGCCGAGGGCGCCCGCGAGGCCGGGCTCCGGTTCTCTGACAGCGCCATGCGCGCCTTCGCGGACGAGATCGACGTCGCCGCGCCGCTCCGCTGCAAGTCGAAGCCACCGGGCTTCTTCGATCGCATGCTGATGCAGAGCGCCGCCGACCGGGACGGTCCTGCCGATGCGGCCGAGGTCTCGGAGGTCGCGCGCAGCCGGTGGCGTCGCGCGGATCCGCCGCCCTACCGGCCCGGCGCCCTCAGGCGCGTGGCCGCGGCGCTCGACCCGGGCGCGTAGCTCCCCCGAAATTTTCCACCGGCCGTCGACCGGCGCCGGCCCTGCCGCCTCGACCTAGCGGGTCGTCTCGGTCAGCCGCCGCCGCACGTAGTCCGTCACCCGGGCGATCATGTCGTCCATGTGCGGTTCCTGGAAGAAGTGGTCCGCCCCTTCGACCTGCTCGTGGGTGATGGTGATCCCCTTCTGCTCGTGCAGCTTGTTGACGAGGGTCTGCGTGTCGCGCGGCGGCGCCACCCGATCGGCCGAGCCGTTGATGACGAGGCCGGACGACGGGCAGGGCGCGAGGAACGAGAAGTCGTACATGTTGGCCGGCGGCGACACGCTGATGAAGCCCGTGATCTCCGGTCGCCGCATCAGCAGCTGCATGCCGATCCAGGCGCCGAACGAGAAGCCCGCGACCCAGCAATGCTTGGAGTTCTGGTTCATCGACTGCAGGTAGTCGAGCGCCGAGGCGGCGTCGGAGAGCTCGCCGATGCCCTGGTCGTACTCTCCCTGGCTGCGCCCGACGCCGCGAAAATTGAAGCGCAGGACGGTGAAGCCCATCTGGTGAAAGGCGTAGTGGAGATTGTAGACGACCCGGTTGTTCATCGTGCCGCCGAACTGCGGATGCGGGTGCAGCACGATGGCGATCGGTGCGTCCTTCTGCTTTTGCGAGTGATAACGGCCCTCGAGGCGCCCCTCGGGACCGGGAAAGATGACTTCGGGCATCTGCGCTCTGTTCTTGGATCCTGTCCCTGCCGGTTCGTTGACGGTATCTGTCCGATACCTTAGAGACTTTCTAAACTGTTTCGGCAGCGACCGCCTCCGGCCTGCGAGAGGTAAGGGCCTGAGCGACAGGCGTCAACGTTTGCGGGGGGATGGCCGTGAAACTGAGCACCAAGGGGCGCTACGCGATGGTCGCGATGGCCGATCTCGCCGCCCAGCCCGAGGGGGCAATGGTCTCGCTCGCCGACCTGAGCCGCCGGCAGTCGATCTCGCTGGCCTATCTCGAGCAGCTCTTCGTCCGCCTGCGCCGCGCCGATCTGGTCGCGAGCGCCCGCGGCCCGGGCGGCGGCTACCGTCTGGCGCGGCCCCCGTCCGCCATCCGCATCTCCGAGATCCTCGAGGCGGTGGACGAGAAGGTCAGCGCGATGGAGGTGGGGTCGGCCGCCTCGGGCGGCCTGTCCGGCACGCGGGCGCAGTCGATGACGAACCGCCTCTGGGAGAGCCTCAGCGCGCACGTCTACGTCTTCCTTCACCAAACGCGACTGGCGGACGTCGTGGCGAACGAACTGACGCCGTGTCCGGCGGTGCCGGTGCTGCTCGAGGTCGTCGACGGGTGAGGGGGCCTCGGGTCTATCTCGACTGGAACGCGACGGCGCCGCTCCGTCCCGAAGCACGGGCGGCGATGCTGTCGGCCCTCGACGTGGCGGGCAACCCGTCGTCGGTCCATGCGGAGGGACGGCGGGCGCGCGCCATCGTCGAGCGGGCCCGGACGCAGGTGGCGGAGGCCGCGGGTTGCCCGCCGGACCAGGTCGTCTTCACCAGCGGCGCCACCGAGGCGGCGACGCTTCTGTCGCGGCTGCCGGGGCCGGTCGAGGTCGACCCCACCGCACACGACTGCGTCGTCGCGCATGCCCGGCCCGGAACCGGCGCCGGAACCTATGCCATGGGGATCGCGAACGGCGAGACGGGTGTCGTCTCGGCGGTGCCCGACAGAGGCGACGACGGATGGCGGGGGCCGGGGGCCGGCGTCGCCGCGAGGCTTTTTGTCGACGCGGTCCAGGCCTTCGGCCGCCTGCCGTTCGCATTCGCGTGGTCCGGCGCGGATTTCGCGATCCTGTCCGCGCACAAGATCGGCGGTCCGAAGGGCGCGGGGGCGCTTCTCGTGCGGGGGGAGATTCCGTCGCTCGCGGCGGGCGGCGGCCAGGAGCAGGGCCGTCGCTCGGGGACCGAGAACGTCGCGGCCATCGCGGGGTTCGGGGTGGCGGCGGAGGCCGCGTCCCGCGATCTTGCCGCGGGTCGATGGCACGAGGTCGCGGAAATTAGAAATATTCTAGAAGAGGCGGTGGCGGCCGGCTCTCCCGAGACTATTTTTGTCGGGAAAGATGGTGCGCGGCTGCCGAACACCACCTGTTTCGCGACGCCCGGGTGGAAGGGCGAAACGCAGGTGATGCAGATGGACCTTGCCGGGTTCGCCGTCTCGTCGGGGTCGGCCTGTTCGTCTGGCAAGGTACGGGCGGGTCGGGTTCTGCGGGCCATGGGCTACGGCGAGGACATCGCGGGATCGGCGATCCGGGTGTCGATCGGGCCGGGCATCACGACGGAAGACGTCCTCCGTTTCGCGGAGGCCTGGGCTGCAGCCCGCCAACGGTTCCGCGCGCGGGCCGCCTGAGAGGAGTAGGACATGACGG
>CAYMRW010000287.1:0-3761 GCA_964392825.1 uncultured Rhodobacterales bacterium | reverse complement strand
AAGCTGGTGCCGCGGATCGAGATGCTGAAGGTCGGCCCCTACACCGCCGGGGAAGACGTCGATTACGGTCCCCTCGTCACCGCCGCCGCCAAGGAACGGGTGCTGAACCTCGTGCAGTCCGGCATCGACCAGGGCGCCGAACTGGTCGTCGATGGGCGCGACTTCTCGCTCCAGGGGTACGAGGACGGATTCTTCGTCGGCCCGCACCTGTTCGACCGGGTGACGCCCGAGATGGACATCTACCGCGAGGAGATTTTCGGCCCGGTCCTGAGCCAGGTGCGTGCCAAATCCTACGACGCCGCGGTGAAGCTGGTCATGGACAACCAGTACGGCAACGGCACGGCGATCTTCACCCGCGACGGCGACGCGGCGCGCGATTTCGCGGCGCGGATCAACGTCGGGATGGTGGGGGTCAACGTACCGATCCCCGTGCCGCTGGCCTACCACACCTTCGGCGGCTGGAAGAAGACGCCTTCCGCTTCTACACGCGGACCAAGACGGTGACCGCGCGCTGGCCCTCGGGCCTCAGGGAGGGCGGCGAGTTCCACTTCAAGGCCATGGACTGAACGGCCGAGCGGCCGCCGCCTCGCAGCGGCGCCCGCTTGGTTCCCAAGGATGCCGCGCCGGCCCCGCCGGGAGGCGGACGGCGCACGCGGCACGTTCCGGTCAGGCCGTGCGCTTGCGGCGGACGAACCCGAGCCCGGCCACGCCGGCGCCGAGGAGCAGCGCGCTCGCCGGCAGCGGCACGACGTTGGTCTCGCCGTCCGTGCCGCCCGAGTAGACCGCCCAGTGCGAGAGACCCGCGCCGCGCTTGCCGTTGCCCTTGAGCATCGACAGCTCGTCCCAGGTACCGCTCAGCACCGAGGTGTTCATCAGGAAGGCCGAGAAGGTCGGGCCGCCCTTGAGAACGAACATGACCGGCGCGTTGCCGGCATAGGTGTCGACCGACCAGGTCTTTTCGGCATTGCTGACCGTGAGCTTGATGCCTGCCCCGTTCTCGATGCCGTTGTTGCTGTCGAGCTTCAGTATCTCGGTCCAGTCGGCGATGCCGAAGAGGCCGTCGAGATCCTGGTTGCTGTCGTTGCCGTCGTAGATGCCTGCGCATTCGGTCGCGCCGATGACGCTGCCGACGTTGCAGGGCTCGCCTGCGCTGACGAGAGCGGCCGACGCGGCGCCCCCCCAGATCGCGAATGCCGACGCGATGGCCGCCGCCCCGAAGAATGTCCTAACCATACCCTTTACCCTCACATGCGCGCCAATCTGCGCAATGCCGTACATCGCGCCTTTTGCCGCCGGTGAGAAGCGTGATCCGAAATCGTCATTAATTCGACGGAAGTCCGGTCGCCGGGCGTACCCCCAGAAGGGCGTCGCGCATTGCTGCCGCCCCGGCGACGCGGTATTGCCGTGGCGCTTGGGGGGGAGGACGGGCGATGGACTTCGCGTTGCGGGAGGAGCAGACGGCGATACTCGAAACCGCCGTCGGGGTCGGCGACGATCTCATCGCGCCCCATGCGCGCGCCTGGGAAACCGCCGGCGAGATCCCGCGCGATCTCTGGCCCAAGCTCGCGGAGCTGGGTTTCGGCGGCCTCTACGTCTCCGAGGCGGCAGGCGGCGCCGGACTCGGGCGCCTCGAGGCCACGCTCGTCTTCGAGGGGCTGAGCCGCGCCTGCGCGTCGGTCGCGGCGTTCCTGTCGATCCACAACATGTGCGCGCGGATGATCGACGATTACGGGTCCGACGAGTTGAAGGCGCGGATGCTGCCCGGCGCGCTCGGCATGGAGACGGTGCTGAGCTACTGCCTGACGGAACCCGGCTCGGGCTCGGACGCGGCGGCGCTCAAGTCGCGGGCCACCCGCACGAACGAAGGGTGGCGGCTCAGCGGCACCAAGGCCTTCATCTCGGGCGGGGGCTATTCCGACACCTACATCGTCATGGCGCGCAGCGGTGGGGACGGTCCGCGCGGCATCTCGGCCTTCCTCGTCCACGACGGGGCCGAGGGGCTGTCCTTCGGCGGGCTCGAGGACAAGATGGGCTGGCGCTCGCAGCCGACGCGGCAGGTGCAGCTCGACGACGCCCTCGTGCCCGACGAGGATCTTCTCGGCGAGGAGGGCCAGGGCTTCCGGTACGCCATGGCGGGGCTCGACGGCGGGCGACTGAACATCGCCGCCTGCTCGCTCGGCGCCGCGCAGGCAGCCCTCGACGCGGCGACGGCATACCTGCGCGAGCGTCGAGCTTTCGGACGGACCCTGGCCGAGTTCCAGGCGCTGCAGTTCCGCCTCGCCGACATGGAAATCGAGATGCAGGCCGCTCGGACCTTCCTGCGCCAGGCCGCATGGAAACTCGATCAGGACGCACCCGACGCGACGCGGTTCTGCGCCATGGCCAAGAAGCTCGTCACCGAGACGGGGAGCCGGGTCGCCGACCAGTGTCTCCAGCTTCACGGCGGCTACGGCTATCTCGCCGACTACGGCATCGAGAAGATCGTGCGCGACCTTCGCGTGCACCAGATCCTCGAAGGCACCAACGAGATCATGCGCCTGATCGTCGCCCGCGAGATGCTGGCGTCGTGACCGACATCCTCGTCCGTGTCGAGGGACGCGCCGGCCGCATCACTCTGAACCGCCCGCGGGCGATGAACGCGCTCACGTGGGAGATGTGCCGGCGGATCGAGGCGGCGCTCGACGCATGGGTCACCGACCGGGCCGTTGCCCTCGTCGTTATCAACGGGGCGGGTGAGAGGGCGTTCTGCTCGGGCGGCGACATCACCGAGATGTACCGCACCGGGCGCGCCGGCGAATTCGGGTACGGGCGCCGGTTCTGGGCCGACGAGTACCGGATGAACCGCAAGATGTTCCGGTACCCAAAACCCGTCGCGTCGTTCCTGCACGGCTACACGATGGGCGGCGGCGTCGGCGTCGGCTGCCACGGATCGCACCGGATCGTCGGCGAGACCTCGCGCATCGCGATGCCCGAATGCGGGATCGGGCTCGTTCCGGACGTCGGCGGCTCGCTCCTCCTGGCGCGTGCACCAAGACGGCTGGGGGAGTACCTCGGAACGACGGGCATCCGCATGGGGCCGGGCGACGCGCTCCATGCGGGCTTCGCCGATCATCACGTGCCGGAGTCGCGGTGGCCGGATCTCGTTGCCGACCTCGAGCGGACCGGCGACCCAGCGCTGATCGAGGCGGCCGCGACCTCACCGCCGCCCTCGGACCTCGCGGAGCGGCACGACGAGATCGACGCTCTTTTCGCTGCCGACACCCTGGACGGCATCCTGGCGGCGCTCGCCGCATCCGACGGTGGTCTCGCCAGTGCCACGGCCGACGCCCTGGCGAGGAACTCACCGCTCAGCATGGCTTGCGCCTTGAGGATCATCGGCCGGGTGAGAGATGCCGGTACCATCGAGGCGGCGCTGCAGCAGGAGTACCGTTTCACCTGGCGGTCGATGGAGCACGGCGACTTCCTCGAGGGCATCCGCGCCGCAATCATCGACAAGGACCGCGCTCCGGCATGGCGCCACGATGCGCCGGAGGCGGTCGAGCAAGCGGAGGTCGAGCGGATGCTGGCGCCGCTCGGCACCGACGAGCTGGAATGGGAGGGGACATGAAGATCGGGTTCATCGGCCTTGGCAACATGGGCGCGCCAATGGCGCGAAACCTCGCGCGCGCCGGGCACGACGTGGCGGGGTTCGACGTCGCGGCGGCCGAGGTCGACGGGGTCGCGCCCGCGGGATCGGCGGCCGAGGCCGCGCAGGGCGCCGA
>CAYMRW010000286.1:0-3763 GCA_964392825.1 uncultured Rhodobacterales bacterium | reverse complement strand
GCGGCGACGGTGAAGGCGTGCATGGACGTGACCCACCGCCTCGGCGGCCAGAACTACGTTCTCTGGGGCGGAAGAGAGGGTTACGAGACCCTCCTTAACACCGACCTCAAGGCCGAAGCCGATCATGCGGCGGCGTTCCTCCACAAGGTCGTCGACTACAAGCACAAGATCGGGTTCCAGGGCACCATCCTGATCGAACCCAAGCCGCAGGAACCGACCAAGCACCAGTACGACCACGACGTCGCGACGGTCGCGGGGTTCCTGCACCGCTACGGGTTGCAGGACGAGATCAGGCTCAACATCGAGCAGGGACACGCGATCCTCGCCGGGCACTCGTTCGAGCACGAGATCGCGCTTGCGGTCTCGCTCGGGCTCTTCGGGTCGATCGACATGAACCGCAACGACTACCAGTCGGGCTGGGACACCGACCAGTTCCCCGACGCGCCGCGCGAGGCGGCGCTGGCCTACTACGAGATCCTGCGCGCCGGCGGCTTCACCACCGGCGGCACCAACTTCGACGCCAAGCTGCGACGGCAGTCGCTCGACCCCGTCGACCTCGTCGCCGCGCATGTGGGCGCGATGGACGTCTGCGCCCGCGGGCTGAAGGCCGCCGCGGCGATGCTGGACGACGGCGGCCTCGAGGCGATGCGGTCGGAACGCTACGCCGGCTGGCAGGGAACGGACGTGCTCGACCGGCCGCTCGAGGATTTCTTCGACCGCGTCATCGCCGAGGGCGCCGGGCCCGAGCCCCGTTCCGGCCGACAGGAGCGGTTGGAGAACTGGGTCGGCCGCTTCATCTAGACCCGCAATCCGGACCGAAGGAGGCGGGGCGTGCGGTGACCCGTTGGAGGCATGCCGGGAGTCCGTTCCCGGCGCTTCGCGCCACAAAACTCGGTTGGCTTCTGGCAGGTATCCGACCTCGCCGATTGCGCCACGGGGATCTTCCCACCGGAAAAAGTGTGACAGGCGGTCACTGCGGCGGCCTGGTCGCCCGGCGCGGGGTTTACGACCGGCAACGCGATCCGGTCGTTTGATGAACCGCTCCGGGCAGGGCCTTCGGCACTACGGGAGCCGGCGATGATCGGCGTTCCCTTTTCGTGGGATCGAGGGCGCCTGCCTTGCATGAGCCCGAGATCAGGCAAACGGGTCCGCGACCTTCCCGAAGCCCTCGAGCGGCAGGTCGACGACGCTCCGCAGAAGCGCCACGAAGCCCTCCGCCTGATGCGCGGCGACCGCCCGGCCCTTCTCGGCCGTCGCCGCCGCGGCGTTGCCGGCCACCCCCGCCGGGTTCACGTCGGTCGCGATCCAGCCGTAGCTCACGGGCCCCACGGGCGGGATCATCGCGCCCTCGGCCGTCGAGCGGAAGTCGCGGGCCGCGTCCATGTCCACCGTCTCCGGGCGGAAGCGCAGCATCAGCGAGGTCTCGACGTCGCCCCCGTGGATGCCATGGCGCAGCTCGTCCGCACCGAACATCCCCTCCGGATGCCCGAACCCGCCCCACTGGCACTTCACGCAGAGCATCCCGGCCCGCACCCGAAGCTCGCGCGACAGGATCGAGATCAGGTCGAGGTTGCCGCCGTGGCTGTTGACCACGACGAGCTTGCGCACCCCCGCCCGCGCCACCGACAGCCCGATCTCGGTCCATGCCGCGAGCGCGGTCGCCGCCGAGAGCGTCAGGGTCCCGGCCGCGAACAGGTGCTCGTTCGACTTGCCCACGGCCTGCACCGGCAAGATGCGAACGTCGAGGTCGTGCGTCAGGCGCTGCCGCACCTCGGCCAGCATGCCCTCGGCGATGATCGTGTCGGTGCCGACCGGCAGGTGCGGCCCGTGCTGCTCGATCGCCGCCGTCGGCAGGACGGCGATGGTGCGCATCGGGTCGAGCCCGTCGAACCCCGCCGCGCGGAAGTCGCCCCAGTCCGTCCGTCTCATGCGGCGGACGTGTAGGTCGCCGCGAGCCGCCGCCGCAGGTACTCCGCGCCCGTGACCGGCGGATAGCGAGGCTCGCCCGTGCCCGGCAGCGCCGCGATCACCGCGTCCGGATCGGGGTCGAGGAAGAAGGCCAGGCTGCGGCGGCGCCGCGCCGGCGGCAGCACCCGGTGCGGGGTCGAGACGTAGATGTCGTTGGTCCAGCGCATCAGGCAGTCGGCGATGTTGACGACGAAGGCCCCCGGCACGTGAGGTACGTCGGTCCAGTCCGCCCCGCGCGGCCGCACCTGCAGCCCCGCCTCGCCGTCCGTCATCAGGAGCGTGATCGAGCCGTAGTCGGTATGCGCCCCAGCGCCGATCCCCTCGCGCCCGGGCGGATAGGTCAGGAGCCTGAGCGTCGCCAGCGGCGCCCGGAAGGACGCGGCGAAATGATCCTCGGCCAGCCCCAGATCGCTCGCGATCGGCCGGTGCAGGTCGCGCCCGAGTTCGAGGCAGGCGTCGAAGTAGGCGAGCGCCGTCTCGCGGAACCCCGGCAGGTCGGGCCAGACGTTGACCGCGCGGAAGGGCTCGCCGGCCGCGATGCGCGGATCGTCGGGCGCCAGGTCGAGGCCGACGTTGAACGCCTCCTTGCGGTCGACCTCGTCGGTGCCGTCGTCGAGGTTCTCCGACCCCTCCGCCGTCCAGCCGCGGTTGCTGCCGCCGCGGCGGATGTCGAGCGGCGCCTTCTGCTCCTCGGGCAGCGCGAAGAAAGCGTCGGCCTGCGCGAAGACCGCATCGATCAGACCTTGCGGGATGCCATGGTCGCGGAGCAGGAAGAAGCCGGTGTCGCGGCAGGCGCGGCCAAGCTCGTGGGTGAAGCCTTCGGGGTCGAGGGCGAAGCGCGACCAGTCGAGCAGCGGGATCATGCGGGAGCCTCCTTGCCTTGCGGGACGGCGCCGATCAGCCTGTCCATGCGCCGGGCGACGGTCGCGAGATGCGCCGCGCGGCTCTCGGGCGTCGAGCTGTCCATGAGGTAGTGCGCCGCGAACGTGGTCCGGCACCGCCGTGCGCAGAGGTATCGCACCCCGCGCAGCAGCATCCGCCGCCCCGGCGCGCCCACGAGAAACGTGAGCCACCGAGAGGCGCCGCAGGTCGTGAAGACGCCGAGCCGAGTGACGTGCGAGAGGCCCGGCCGGATGGTTTCGCCCGGGGCCTTGGGCATGAGGAACGCGACCTCGGGCAGAAGCACCCGGTCGAGCCAGCCCTTGAGCATCGCGGGCGGCCCGTACCACCAGGTCGGATAGACGAAGATCAGCGTGTCGCACCAGGCGAGCGCTGCACATTCGGCCTCCACCGGCCGCCGGTTCGCCGGGCTGTGGAGGTAGCCCGCATGCTCCTCGGCCGAGAGGACGGGGTCGAAATCCTCGGCGTAGAGGTCGATGAGGCGGGCCTCGACGCCCGCCGCCTCGAGCCGCCCGAGGACGAGGTCGCGGATGGCGGCGGTGAAGCTTTCGACGCGCGGATGGCAGTGAACGACCAGGGCGCGCATCAGAGCGTCCGCATCTCGGCGGCGACGCGGTCGGCGAAGCGGCCACGCTCGGTGTCGGTCGCGCGGTTCATGTCGTAGAGCGCGAGATATCGCAGCTTGTCGGGGCGTGTCACGTGCCGGAGCGAGCGGCGCACCACGTGCCGCGGCGGGTCGCCGGCGAGAATGGCGCGCGTCCGCGTACCGCCATAGGTGGTTATCGCGGCGAGGCGGCGGATGTGCGTGAGGTTCGGCCGCACCCGCCCCGCGTCGAGCCGGAACGACACGCCGGGCAGGAACACCCGGTCGAAGAACCCCTTGAGGATCGCGGGA
>CAYMRW010000285.1:0-3770 GCA_964392825.1 uncultured Rhodobacterales bacterium | reverse complement strand
TGGAACGAGCATGCCGACACGCTCGAGTGGACGCTGCCGACGCCGCCGCCGGAGCACACGTTCGAGACCTTGCCCAAGCGCGAGGAATGGGACCGCACGCCGGTGCACTGATGCCGTATCGCTGGCAGGACGAAGGCTCGGCCGGAACCAAGGCCGAGCTGCATCTCTGGCCCCATCGGTCGCTCGATGCGCGCGGCTTCGCGTTGTTCATCGGGTCGACGTTCCTTCTCCTCCTCGTGCCGCTTTCGGCGGTCGTCGGCACGGTGATCCTCTGGGTCCTGCTGCCGTTCCTGATGTCGGCCCTGGCGATGATCTGGGTGGCGCTGCGCGCCAGTACGGCGCAGGCGGCGCTGCGCGAGACGCTGACGCTCTCCGCCGATCGGGTTGCGCTCGAGCGACGCGAGCCGAAGGGCGCGGTGCAGCGGTGGGAGGCAGACCCCCACTGGGTCAGGGTGATCCTGCACCGGCGCGGTGGTCCGGTCGAGAACTACGTCACGCTGCGGGGCGGGGGCCGCGAGGTCGAGATCGGGGCGTTCCTCTCGCCCGTCGAGCGGCTGCGTCTGCGCGAGGAACTCGATCGCGCGCTGGGCCGTCCGAGGCCGGTCTAGGCCCGCCGCGTCCGGACGGCGGGGCGCGGACGGACTAGAGCAATCCCATCTCGCGGAAGGAACGTTCCTCCGAACGGCCGACGACGATGTGGTCGTGGACGCTGACCCCGATGGCCTCGCACGCGACCTCGATCCGGCGCGTCATCTCGATGTCCGCCGCCGACGGCGTCGGGTCGCCCGAGGGATGGTTGTGAACGAGGATCATCGACGAGGCGTTCAGTTCCAGCGCCCGCTTCGCCACCTCGCGCGGGTAGACGGGTACGTGGTTGACCGTGCCGCGCGCCTGCTCCTCATCGGCGACGAGGATGTTCTTGGCGTCGAGGAACAGGATGCGGAAGTGCTCGATCTCGCGGTGAGCCATCGTCGTGCGGCAGTAGCCGACCAGCTCTTCCCACCCGGCGATGACCGATCGCTCGAGCACCCGCGCCCGCGCCATGCGCTCGGCGAAGGCCTCGACGAGGCGCAGTTTCAGCCAGACCTTCTCGTTGGTGCCGGGGACCTGCAGAAGCCTCTGGCGGGATGCGCCGATGACCCCGCTGAGGTCGCCGAAGGTCGACAGCAGCGTCTTCGCCAAAGGCTTGACGTCGATGCGCGGGATGTCGTCGAAGAGGAGGAGTTCCAGGAGCTCGTAGTCCGGCATCGCCTTGTGGCCGCCGGACACGAAGCGCTCCCGCAACCTTGCGCGGTGTCCCCAGTAGTGCGGTCGCGACGGCCCGCCGCTGCCGCCCGGTCCGGGGCTCTCACCCTTGGTCAGGGGGACCGTCACGACGCCGGGCGGGACCCGCGCGTCGAGCTCGCGAAGGCCGCGCAGCGCGTCTTCCGAGAACCCCTGTGGATCGCTGTTCATGCCTCGCCGTCTCTGGTGGATCGTTGCCGCGATGCACGCTCGCCGAACTTGGTAAACGATCTCTTACGCCCGGCGCGTCACTGCTCGCGGCAAGGCGGGCCGGCGCACGGGCAGAAGTGCGTTGCGCCATCGACGCGATGCGTGATCCCCTGCGGAGACGGAAGGGCAGCGAGGACGAGCATGGCTGAGCCCCATGAGGATGACGAGGTCCCGGGCGGCGACGCGGCCCTGCAGTCGGTGGCGACGCCCGCGGCAGACACCGGGTTCGGCACGTATGGAACCCACCCGTCCGCCGGGCGCCCTGAGACGAACCCCGGCATCGCCGAAAGCGCTCCCGCAGGGACGCGCGACAGCGACGGGGCCTTCGATCCCCGATCGCGTCCGCCCGTCTACGAGCCCATGCAGATCATCGAGGCCCGGCTTTGCATCGAACCGACGCTGGCGGGCCTTTGTGCGCAACGGGCGACATCGGGCGAGGTCCAGGCGCTCGAAGCGCTTCTCGTCCGGGCCGAGGCCGAGCCGGAGAACGATACCTGGGACGCCTCCCTTCATCAGACGATCGCCGTGCACGCGCGCAGCGCCGTCCTGCAGGCCGCCTTCGCGGTCATCGAGGCGGCGCGCGCTTCGCCGGGCTGGCAGGTCGCGCTCGCTCGCGCGAGGACGCCGGACCATCGGGCAACCTACCGGCGCCAGCACGTCGCCATCGTCGACGCGATCTGTCGCCGCGATTCTGCGGGGTCCGCCGAAGCGATGGCGTCGCACATCGAGCTCCTGAAGCGGCACATGGCCTTCGCGCTCGGCCCGCGGTGAGGGCTTAGTCTAGCGCCGAGCGGATGGCGCCCATGGCGAGGTCGAGGCTTTCCTCTCCCCGGCCGACGAGGTCGCGGGCCCGCGCGGCCATGTCCCGGCCCGCCTGCGTCCGGGCGAGGTCGAGAACGGCATCGGCGATGGCGCGGGACGTTCCTGTAAGCCGCGCGCCCCCGGCCGCGTCGAGCTCCCGGTAGGCCGCGGCGAAGTTCGACGTGTCGGGGCCATGCAGGATCGGAACACCCAGCTGAGCGGGCTCGAAGGGATTGTGGCCGCCGACGCCGGCGGTGGAACCGCCGACGAATGCGACCGAGGCGATGCGGTACCAAAGGCCGAGTTCGCCCAGCGTGTCGGCGAGATGGACGGCCGATGCCGCTTTCGGTGGGCCGCCGGCGCGCCGATCCCAGGGCAGGCCCGACGCATCGAGTAGGGTCGCCAGGTCCGGCCCCCGTTCGGGATGCCGCGGCACGAGGATGAGGAGGGCATCGGGTCGCGCGTCGAGGATGTGCCGATGCGCGGCGATCGCCATCCGCTCCTCGCCGGCATGGGTCGACGAGGCAAGCCATGTCAGGCGGCCGGCAAGCGCGTGCTGCAGCCGCTCGACGTCGGTCGCGTCGGCCGGCAGGGCGCGTGCGGACTGCTTGAAGGAGCGCGCAGTGCAAAGCCGGTCGCGGTGCACGCCCAGATTGACGAGCGTCGTCGCCGTCGCGGGGTCCTGCGCCTGCACGTACCGAAAGGTGCCGAAGACGCGCCGCGCGCTCCACCGCAGCCAGCTCCAGTGCCGCCTCGACCGCGCGCTCAGCCGGGCGTTCAGCAGCAGCGCCGGTATGCCGCGCCGCTCGACGCTCAGGACCATGCGCGGCCAGATCTCGCTTTCGATCCAGACGGCGACGTCGGGACGCCAGTGATCGAGGAAACGGTCGACCGGGCCGCCGCAATCGACGGGCGCGAACTGGTGCAACGTCCCTGCGGGCAGGCGATCGGCCAGAAGCCGCGCCGATGTCACCGTGCCGGAGGTCACCAGCACGGCCACGCCGGGACAGTCCTCGCGGAGGCGCTCGATCAGGGGAAGCGTCGACAGGCTTTCGCCGACGCTTGCCGCGTGGAACCAGACGAGGCGGCCTGCGGGTCGCGCGAGGGAGGCGTGCCCCATCCGCTCCGAAAGCCTGGCAGTATCCTCCTTGCCGGACGTCGCGCGCCGGGTCAGAAGCGTCCGAGCCAGCGGCCCTCCGACGGCCGTCGCGCCCATGTAGAGCGGCAGTATCAGCGCCATGGCCGTCGCGCCCCGAAGGCTCGCGGTCGTCCCGGTACGCGGCGCCGGATGCCCCGGGTGCTCCCCTTGCGGGGGCCAATTGGCGTCACTAAGACTCCGTTCACCAATCCCCCATACGCTTAAACGACCGTGAGGCAGCAGGCGGACATGCACGACCCCATTGAGCACTACATGCAACTTGTCCCGATGGTGGTCGAGCAGACCAGCCGGGGGGAGCGTGCCTACGACATCTTCT
>CAYMRW010000284.1:0-3782 GCA_964392825.1 uncultured Rhodobacterales bacterium | reverse complement strand
TAAAATCCGGCCGCATCCGGATCGGGAGAACGCTTTTGCGAGGGCAAGTGGCGGATGGGGTGGGATTCGAACCCACGAGACGGTTGCCCGCCTACCGGTTTTCGAAACCGGCGCCTTCGACCACTCGGCCACCCATCCGTCCGGGGCCCTCGCGAACGGCCCCGATGCGGGCGCGGACGCCGTCCGCGATCCGACCGGCGGGTCAATACGTGCGGAGGCGGCGTGGCGCAAGGGTCGGAAACCGCTCTTTCACCGAGGAGGGGACATGCTAGAAGCGCAAGATGCTGCGAGTTGGCGGGTATGACGCGATGATGAGGACGGTTGGCCTGGCGGTCGTGTTCGCCCTGGCGGGAACGACGGCCACGCGGGCGGGGCCCGCCGAGTTGTGGGCCGGGTTGCGTCTGGGCGAACTGATCGAGGTGATGGCCGAGGAGGGGCGCGACTACGGCACCGACCTCGCCGAGCAGGTCTTCGACAGGGGCGGGGGCCCGACCTGGACCGCCCGGATCGAGACGCTCTACGACCCGGGCACCATGCGAAACGAGATTCGGCCGCTGTTTCTCGACTCGTTCGAAACCGTCGACACGGCGCCGCTCGAGCGTTTCGTCGCGTCGGACCTCGGTCGGCGCATCGTCGAGCATGAACTCGACGCGCGCCGGGCGTTCCTCGACGCCGACGTCGAGGCCGCGGCGACCGAGGGCGTCGCGGCGCTGCGCTCCGGCGATCCCGACCGCTACGCCCTGATCGGGGAGTTCATCGCCGTCAACGACCTGATCGAGCAGAATGTCGCCGCCTCGCTGACGTTCAGCTACGCCTTCAACCGGGGCCTCGTCGACGGGCAGATGGAGGGCATGACCGAGGGCGAGGCGCTGGCCGACGCCTGGGCGCAGGAGGACGAGGCGCGCAACGACACGGAGGACTGGCTCTATGCACAGCTGTCCCTCGCCTTCGCGCCGCTGAGCGACGAGGAGCTGTCGCGCTACATCGAGATGTCGCGCACCGAGGCGGGCGCGGCGCTGAACGCCGCGCTGTTCCAGGCCTTCGAGCCGACCTTCAGCCGCATCGCCCAGGGTCTCGGAGAGGCGGTGGCCCGATCGATCGAGGGCCATGACATCTGAGCCTTGACAGCATCGGGGCGGGTCCAGCATAAGCCGCCATCCCGGCGAGCGCAGTTCGCCGCTCACGTTCACGATCGCCCCGACGGGGGCGCGCTGCCCGAGGCGGGACGAGACCCGCAACGCCTGCACTGCAGGGGCCGCAGGGCGCGAAGGCACGAAGGAAGACGCCGATGTTCGCGGTCCTCAAGACCGGTGGCAAGCAGTACCGGGTCCAGACGGGTGACGTGCTGCGTGTCGAGAAGCTCGCGGCCCAGCCGGGCGAGACGGTCCAGTTCAACGAGATCCTCATGGTGGGGGGCGACACGACGGTGGTCGGTGCGCCCCTGGTCGACGATGCCGGCGTCAATGCCGAGGTGATCGACCAGATCAAGGGCGAGAAGGTGATCCATTTCGTCCGTCGGCGACGCAAGCACTCCTCGAAGCGGACCAAGGGCCATCGGCAACAGCTCACGCTGCTCCGGGTGACCGAGATCCTGGCGTCGGGGGCGGGTGCGATGGGCATCAAGGCCGCGGTCGGCGCCGGCGGCGTGGCGGACGCCGTGATCGGCGATGGCCGCTACGCCCAGAACCGCACCGACCAGGCCGAGATGAAGCGCCGCGTCGAGTCGGGCGAGGCGGGCGACAAGCCTGCCGCCGTCGTCTCAGGGGATGCGGTCGCCGAGACCGCCACGACGGGATCGAGGCCCGGAAACCTCCTCGACGCGCCGCGCGATGGCGGTGCCGACGACCTCAAGCGGCTCTCCGGCGTCGGCCCCAAGCTCGAGACGCTTCTGCACGAGAACGGCGTCTACCATTTCGAGCAGATCGCGGCGTGGAGCGACGAAGAGGTCGCATGGATGGATGCGCAGCTCTCCTTCAAGGGGCGCATCGCGCGCGAGAACTGGATCGAGCAGGCGAAGGGTTTCGCCGCCGAAGAGGAGTAGGGACGCATGGCACACAAGAAGGCAGGCGGATCGTCCCGCAACGGCCGCGACAGCGCCGGACGGCGCCTCGGCGTCAAGAAGTACGGCGGCGAGGCCGTGATCCCCGGCAACATCATTGTGCGCCAGCGTGGCACGCGTTGGTGGCCCGGCGACGGCGTCGGGCTCGGACGCGACCATACGCTCTTCGCCCTGGCCGAGGGCCGCGTGGCGTTCGCCAAGGGGCTCAAGGGTCGCACCTTCGTGCACGTCGTCCCGGCAGCGGCCGCGGCCGAGTAAACCTTCCCGCAAGACCGAGACGCTAGGAAGGCCGGCAGGCTTGCCGGCCCCGCGCGTCTTTGCATTTCGGGAAGCGGCGGTCGGTCCGGGAGGGGCCTTGCCATGACCATCGAGATTGCAGGGGATCAGGCGTACGTCGACGCCCAGCGCTTCGCGCTGCGGCCGCTTCGGTCGTCGGATGCCGGCCTGATCACGCTCTACACCTCGGACGAGCGGGTGGCGCGGATGACGTCGCGCATCCCGCACCCGCTGCCGCCGGGCTCGACCGAGGCCTTCATCGAACAGGCCCGAATGCCGAACCGCGCCGAGGACGTTTGGGCCATCGACGGGACGCGGACCCGCCAGGGCGAACTCCTCGGAATCGTGTCGCTCAAGCGCTTGGACCGCGCGCAGTCCGAGATCGGCTTCTGGGTCGCCCCGGCGTTCTGGAACACCGGGATCGCGAGCGAGGCGGTGCGCGCTCTCGTCGAGACGAACCCGCATGCCTCGACGGTGCTCTTCGCCCACGTCTTTCAGGACAATCCGGTTTCGGCCCGCGTGCTGACGAATTGCGGCTTCGATTATCTCGGCGACGCCGAATCCTACTCGGTCGCGCGGCGATGCGTCGTGCCCACATGGACCTACTCCCGCCGAATGACCTGAGGGGCCCTGGCGCCCGCGTGGCTCCGAGCGAGAGCGCAGCGCATCCGTCCCGTCCCGTCCCGAGATCGATGCTGCGGATATCGTTGCCGCGATCGTCGATGTCCATGTTCGGCGCCGGGTCGGTGCGCCGCCGCATGCCAGTCCGCCGCGATCAGGCGTGGTCGATATCGATATCGCGGCGGGCGGTTCGTGCGCTGGCGGCTGGTTCGCGACGCCAACACGCCACGCGAGCTACGCGCCGCAGGCTTCGGCCGCGCGGGCGCCCGGGGCGGATGCCTGCGTCCGGTCCGCTACGAGGACCAGACAGAATCCCGCTGGGCCCGGGAAAGCTCGCGGCGCGGCCGGACCGCTTCGTGACGCGATCCGCGCTCACGTTCGGATGACGCGCCGGGATGCGGCGCATGGCGTTCGATCGGGCCGGGTGGGCGGCGGCACCACGTCGGCACCTGACGTCGGCCGGCCCCGCCAAGGGCCCGCTTGAGACGGGCGCCGTTCTGACATATCCGGCGCCACCGCTCTCTTTTCCCGAGCCATCGGCGATGAAGTTCCTCGATCTTGCCAAGGTACATATCCGCTCCGGTGCGGGCGGCGGCGGGGCGATGAGCTTCCGGCGCGAGAAGTTCGTCGAGTTCGGCGGGCCCGACGGCGGCGACGGCGGCCGTGGCGGCGACGTCTGGGCCGAGGCGGTCGATGGCCTGAACACCCTCATCGACTTCCGCTACCAGCAGCACTTCTTCGCGAAGAACGGGCAGGGCGGCATGGGCCGCCAGCGGACCGGCAAGGACGGGGCGGACATCACGCTGAGGGTCCCCGCCGGCACCGA
>CAYMRW010000283.1:0-3788 GCA_964392825.1 uncultured Rhodobacterales bacterium | reverse complement strand
GCCAGGTACCGGGCGAACGGCGCCTTCGTCATGAACTCGAAGACGACGGGGGCCGTGCGCAAGCTCAAGGACGCGGACGGGCGGTTCCTCTGGTCGGACGGGCTTCAGGCGGGAGAGCCCGCGCGCCTCATGGGCTATCCGGTGGTCATCGCCGAAGACATGCCGGATTACGACACCGACGCCGCCGTGGCAGTGGCGTTCGGCGATTTCGACGCGGGCTACACGATCGCGGAACGCCCGGACCTGCGGATCCTGCGCGACCCTTTTTCCGCCAAACCGCACGTTCTCTTCTACGCAACCAAGCGTGTCGGCGGGGATGTAAGCGACTTCGCCGCGATCAAGCTTCTGAAGTTCGGGGCAAACTGAGCCGCGATCTCGCGTCCGTAGATGGACCGGTCGACCAAGGCTCTCGCAATGGGGCGGCGCCGCGCGGCGCTCCCCGCCCGCGATCTGACCCCAGCACAAAGAGGCGATGATGCTGATAGAGAGGACGTCCGTCCCGACCGAAGCGCTGCCCATCGCAGCCTTCCGGGACCACCTTCGCCTGGGGACCGGGTTCTCGGACGATGCCATCCAGGACAGCGTCCTTGAAGGTTGTCTGCGAGCGGCGATGGCTGCGGTGGAAGCGCGGACCGGAAAGTCCCTGATGCTTCGAAGCTTTACCTGGTCCGTGACGGCGTGGCGCGATCTGTCGCGCAACACCCTTCCCGTGGCGCCGATTGCGGCCATTCATCGAATGGCGATCGTCGATCGCTTCGCGAAGGAGACGGTGATCGATCCGGGGCGATACGTCCTGGAACGCGATGCGCACAGGCCCCGCATCGCCGCGACCTCGCTTTTCCTGCCGTCGATCCCCATCGGCGGCAGCGCCGAGATCGAGTTCGAGGCCGGCTACGCAGAGCGCTGGGAAGACCTGCCGGCGGACCTGGCGCGTGCGGTGTTTCTGCTCGCGGCCACCTACTACGAGCATCGCGACGAAGCCGCCGATACCAGCCGCTCCATGCCTTACGGTGTCGCCGCATTACTGGACCGCTATCGAAATGTCCGGCTGTTCGGGGGCGCGGCATGAGGCGCGTAGCGCTCAGTCGAAAACTCGTTCTAGAGGCGGCCGAAAGATCCGCGGACGGCGCTGGCGGATACAGCGAGGTCTGGCGCCCTCTGGGGATCCTGTGGGCGGAGATCAGGGCGGCGAGCGGGAGCGAGCGCGAAGGCGCGGGAACTGCAACGCTTTCCTCGGTCCCCTATCGGATCACGGTTCGCGCGGCGCCGGCCGGGGCAGCCTCGCGCCCGCGGCCGGATCAGCGCTTCCGCGATGGCGATCGGATCTTCCGGATCCTCGCGGTGGCCGAGCGCGATCACGAGGCGCGATACCTCGAATGCCTGGCTCGAGAGGAAGTTGCGGCATGAGCTATGCGCGATCGGAGAGCCTGCAGCGAGCGATCTTTGCGACCCTGTCAAGCAGTAGCGACCTGCAGAGCCGTGTGGGGGACGCAATCTACGATGTCGTTCCGCCGGGGCGGCTGCCGCAAACCTACATCAGCATCGGTCCGGAGGATGTGCGCGATTGGTCGGACAAGACCTCGCGCGGTGCTCGGCACGATTTCACCATAAGCGTCGTCACCGAGGCAGCGGGATTTCAGACGGCGAAGATCGTTGCCGGCGCAGTTGCGGACGCGCTGATGAGTGCCGAAAGCCTCCTCGATCAAGGAACGCTCGTGCTGTTGACTTTCCGCAGAGCCCGCGCGGTCCGCGTCGAAGAGGGCAACATGCGGCGGATCGACTTGAGTTTTCGCGCCCTGATCGCCGACGACTGAACCCACCATCACAAGAACCGGAGAACTCGAGATGGTTGCCCAAAAGGGGAAAGACCTCCTCATCAAGCTCGACACCAGTGGCGGCGGCGAGTTCGAGACCGTCGCCGGTCTGCGGGCGACGCGGATCAGTTTCAACGCCGAAGCCGTGGACGTGACATCCCTCGACAGCAGTGGCGGCTGGCGCGAACTGCTTGCCGGCGCCGGTGTGAAGTCTGCCGCGATATCGGGTTCGGGCATCTTCAAGGACGCCGCGACCGACGAACGGGCGCGGCAGGTGTTCTTCGACGGAGAAGCCCCGGCCTGGCAAGTCATCATTCCCGATTTCGGCGTCGTGGAGGGCGCGTTCCAGCTTACCTCGATCGAGTACGCCGGGGACTACAACGGAGAGGCGACCTACGAGTTGTCCATGTCTTCAGCCGGCTCTCTCGCCTTTACCGCGCTTTGATGCCGAACCCCTGGACGGGCGAGGTCGAGCTCATTCTCGACGGCAAACCACATGTCCTGAAGCTGACCCTCGGCACTTTGGCCGAGCTCGAGGAAGCGATGGAGACCGGCACACTGGTCGAACTGGTCGAACGTTTCGAGCAGCAGAGATATTCGACGCGCGACGTTGTCGCCCTGATCGTCGCCGGCCTGCGGGGCGGCGGTTGGCGCGGCTCGGCCCGCGATCTCGTTTCAGTCGAGATCGAGGGCGGGCCCGTCGCCGCGGCGCAGGCAGCGGCCACGCTGCTGGTCCGCGCGTTCGCGATACCGGGATGAGAGGGCTCGACTGGCCGGCGCTCATGCACATCGGGCTCGGCAAGCTGCGTCTTCGGCCCGAGGAGTTTTGGCGCCTGACGCCGATCGAGTTCCTCCTGCTGTCTGGGCTGGGCCCCGGCGGAGGATCGACCACCCGCGCGGCATTGGAGCAGCTTTGCCGCGAGTTCCCTGATCGACGGAAGAGCAGATGATTGAGATGGAAAGCCTCGATACGTTCGAGGACCAGGTCGCGGCGCTGGAGGGCGCAATGGCCGGCGCCCGCGATGTCGCGTCGGGGCTGAGCCGTGAATTCGACAGGGCCAACGACACCATGTCCGATACCGGGTCGCAGCTTCGAGGGCTGTCTTCGAGCCTGTCGCGAAACCTCACGCGTGCGTTCGAAGCGGTCGTCTTCGACGGGGAAAAGCTGTCGAACGCCCTGTCGAGGGTCGGAAGGTCGATGGTCGACTCGGCCTTCACCGCGGCCATGAGGCCCGTGAGCAACCAGTTCAGCGGTTTGGTCGCAAGCGGCGTACAGAACCTCGTCGCGGGGGTCATGCCCTTCGCAGCGGGAGGTGTGCTGAACAAGGGCCGGGTTTCGCGATTCGCCGCCGGCGGCATCGTTGATGGCGCGACGCTCTTCGCGAGCCGTGGGGGCTTGGGCTTGATGGGCGAAGCCGGGCCCGAAGCGATTTTGCCGCTGAACCGCGGAGCGGATGGCCGCCTGGGAGTTCGGGGCGACGGCGGTGGCCGATCCGTCAATGTGGTTTTCAACGTGACGACCCCCGACGTCGCGGGCTTCCGGAGGTCGCAGAGCCAGATTGCCGCGCAGATGGGCCGAGCCCTCGGTCACGGCGACCGCAACCGCTGAGGCAAGCATGAGTTTTCACGAAGTCAGGTTTCCGGTGGCGCTAAGCCGCGGTTCTTCGGGCGGCCCCGAGCGCCGCACCGAGATCGTCTCGCTGGCGAATGGTTTCGAAGAGCGCAACACCCCTTGGGAGCATTCACGCCGTCGCTACGACGCGGGCGTTGGTCTTCGGTCGCTGGCCGACCTCGAGCTCGTGACACGCTTCTTCGAGGCTCGCCGCGGACAGCTTTTTGGGTTTCGCTGGAAGGACTGGGCCGACTGGACGTCCTCGGGGTACGGCAAGCCCCCGGGCTTTCGCGACCAGGGGCTTGGATTCGGCGACGGGGAGCGGCGCCGGTTCCAGCTCCAGAAACACTACGGCGACGAGG
>CAYMRW010000282.1:0-3822 GCA_964392825.1 uncultured Rhodobacterales bacterium | reverse complement strand
GCGACGGGCGCATCATGCCCTGTCGATCCGAGGTCGATCCGCGCGGGATCGCGGGTGCGCTCGAGAATGCCTTCGTTCTCGAACGCGTGGCGCACGGCGTCGGCCGCTTCAGGCTGGCCGGGATGCAGCTCAACGACATCCTCGGGATGGAGGTGCGCGGCATGCCGCTCACCTCGCTTATCCTCCCGGGGTCGCGCGACGACATGAATGCGGCTCTCGCGGCTGTGTTCGACGAGCCTGCCGTGGCGCGGCTGTCGCTCGTTTCGGACAGCGGTTTCGGCCGGCCGAAGGTCGCCGCGCGCATGATCCTTCTGCCCCTGCGCAGCGATCTCGGCGACGTCAGCCGCGTGCTTGGATGTTTCGTCGCCGAGGGCAGGATCGGGCGCGCCCCGCGACGCTTCGACATCGCCGAACGGTCGCATCGGACCCTCATCGGCTACGGCGACGCGCGACCGGCGAACGTCGGCACACCGCGGATGACGGGACAGCCGATCCGGGGCGCTGCGCCGCGCCCGGTCGCCGATCGCGCCAATCTGCGCTTGGTGCACAGCCGCGACTGACAACGTCGGTCGGCGCACGCGCGCGTCCTCCGTCAGATCGCTGCCGCCTCGCGCGAGCTGCGCCGCCGACCGACAAGCTCCTCGGCCACGAGGAACGCGAGCTCCAGCGCCTGGCTGGCATTCAGCCGCGGATCGCAGGCCGTGTGATAACGCGACGAGAGATCTCCCTCGGTCACCGCGCGCACGCCGCCCGTGCACTCGGTGACGTCCCGTCCGGTCATCTCGAAGTGGACGCCCCCCGGCACCGTCCCCTCGGCGTTGTGGATGTCGAAGAACTCCTGCACCTCGCGCAATACGCTGTCGAAAGGGCGCGTCTTGTAGCCCGAAGTCGACTTGATCGTGTTGCCGTGCATCGGGTCGCACGACCAGAGCACCTGTGCGCCCTCCTCCTCGACCGCGCGGACGAGCCGCGGCAGGTGATCGCCGACGCGGCCCGCGCCGAACCGCGCGATCAGCGTGAGGCGGCCGGGCGTGTTCTGCGGGTTCAGCCGCTCGAGGAGCCTCTTGAGGTCATCCGTCGTGAGCGACGGGCCGCACTTCAGGCCGATCGGGTTCTGCACGCCCCGGCAGAACTCCACATGCGCCCCGTCCGGCTGCCGCGTCCTGTCGCCGATCCAGATCATGTGCCCCGACCCCGCGAGCCACTTGCCGCTCGTTGAATCGACCCGCGTCAGCGCCTCCTCGTACTCGAGGAGCAACGCCTCGTGGCTGGTGTAGAAGTCGACGGTCCTCAGCGTATGCGCGGTATCCTGGTTCACCCCGGCGGCAAGCATGAAGTCGAGCGTGTCGCCGATGCGGTTCGCCATCTCGCGGTACTTCTCCGATTCCTCGCGGTCGGTGAAGCCGAGGGTCCAGGAATGCACCTTGTGCACGTCCGCGTAGCCGCCGGTCGAGAAGGCGCGCACGAGGTTCAGGGTCGCCGCCGCCTGGCTGTAGGCCTGCAGCATCCGGTCGGGGTCGGGCGTCCGCGCCCCGGGCGTGAAGTCGATGTCGTTGACGATGTCGCCCCGATACGACGGAAGCTCGACCTCGCCCTGACGCTCCATGGGCGCCGAACGCGGTTTTGCGAACTGCCCGGCGAGCCGGCCCACCTTCACCACGGGCACCTTGGCGCCGAAGGTCAGCACCATCGCCATCTGCAGCATGACCTTGAAGAAGTCGCGGATCCCGTCGGCCGAGAATTCGGCGAAGCTTTCGGCGCAGTCTCCGCCCTGCAGCAGGAATGCCTCGCCCCGCGACGCGGCACCGAGCGCCGCGGTCAGGTTGCGCGTCTCGCCGGCGAACACGAGCGGCGGATACTTCGCCAGGCGCGACTCCGCCGCGCGCAGGCGGTCCGCGTCGGGATAGTCCGGCATCTGCACCCTCGGCCGCGTCCGCCAGTCCGTCTTCTGCCAAGCGCTCATGGTGTCGTCCCCGTCGGAAGTGCGGGGGCTACGTATAGTTGACCGACCGCGTGAGGCAATGCCCCGGGTAACCCTATTGAACGGCGCTGCGAAAGCTGGTTCGCTCGCCTGCGGCATGAAAGGACGGAGGCGATGAACGAGGCGCGCGATCTGCCGGGATCTGGCGGGATCCGGCGCTTCCACTTCGCGCTCCTGGATCGCTTCACCCTCCTGTCGTTCTCGTGTGCCGTCGAGACGCTGCGCATCGCCAACCGCATTTCGGGCCGAACCCTCTATACCTGGCGCCTCGTCGGCGAGCACGGGGGCGAGCACGGCGGCGAGGTCGCCTGTTCGGCCGGTGCGCGCTTTCCTCTCGATGGCGCGCTCCAGGACGTCGACCGGGACGACACCATCTGCCTCTGCGGCGGCCTCGACATCGCCCGCGCCGCGACGCGCCCGCTGCTCTCCTGGATCCGCAAGGCCGACCGCCGGGGCGCCCGCATCGGCGGCCTGTGCACCGCGTCCTGGATTATGGCCGAGGCGGGGCTTCTCGACGGCCGCCGCGCCACCATCCATTGGGAGAACAACGACGGCTTCGTCGAGCGCTTTCCCGAGGTGACGCTGACGAAGTCGGTCTTCACCGACGAGGGGCGATACTTCACGACGGCGGGTGGCACGTCGTCGATCGACCTGATGCTCAAGATCATCGCCGACGACCATGGCGACGACCTGGCCAACGAGGTCGCCGACCAGCTCATCTACTCCTCGATCCGCACCGACCAGGACGTGCAGCGGCTGTCGATGCCCTCGCGCATCGGCGTTCGCCACCCGCGTCTCGCGCAGGTCATCCAGATGATGGAGGCGCACATCGAGGACCCGATCAGCCCCGCCGTCCTCGCAAGCGAGGTCGGGCTCTCCGCCCGACAGCTCGAGCGGCTGTTCCGTCGCTATCTCGGCCGGAGCCCCAAGCGCTACTACATGCAACTGCGCCTGCAGAAGGCCCGCAGCCTGCTGTTGCAGACCGACATGAGCGTCATCGCCGTCGCAATGGCCTGCGGGTTCACCTCGCCCTCGCACTTCTCCAAATGCTACCGCGGCCAGTATGCCACGACGCCCTACCGGGAACGTGGCGTCCATTCGGGCCGCGTCCCCGTCTAGGGCCAATCAGACGCTGTTCCTTTTTCCAGGCCGGCGCCCTAGGGTCGCAGGCAGAACAAGTAGCTCAGGGAGTATCATCATGCGGCATCTCATTACGGCCACGGCGCTGGCGGCTCTGGCTTGCCCCGCGGCGGCGCAGGACGGGGGTCCGGTCCAGATCGGCATCCTCTTCGGGTTCACGGGCCCGATCGAGTCGCTGACGCCCCCCATGGCCGCGTCCGCCGAACTGGCGCTCGACGAGATCAACGAAAGCGGCGCCTTCCTCGGCGGACGCACGTTCGAGGCGGTGCGCGCGGATTCCACCTGCATCGACAACGCGGCGGCGACAGCAGCGGCCGAGCGGCTGGTCACGTCCGACGGCGTCGCCGCGATCGTCGGCGCCGACTGCTCGGGCGTGACGGGTGCGGTCCTGGCAAACGTCGCCGTTCCGAACGGCACGCTGATGGTGTCGCCGTCGGCCACGTCCCCTGCCCTGTCGACCGCCGAGGACAACGGCCTCTTCTTCCGCACCGCTCCCTCCGACGCGCGGCAGGGCGAGGTCATATCCCAGATCCTGATGGATCGCGGCATCGAAGAGGTGGCCGTCACCTACACCAACAACGACTACGGCAAGGGCCTGTCCGACAGCTTCGTGCAGGCGTTCGAGGCGGCCGGGGGCACCGTCACGATCAACACCCCGCACGAGGACGGCAAGGCCGACTACTCGGCCGAGATCGCCGCGC
>CAYMRW010000281.1:0-3832 GCA_964392825.1 uncultured Rhodobacterales bacterium | reverse complement strand
CCCGATCCACAAGGCGACGATCATCCCGCGCGGCCGCGCGCTGGGCCTCGTCCTCAGCCTGCCCGAGCGCGATCAGCTCTCGGTCACCTACACCAAGTACACGTCCAAGATCGCTATGGCGATGGGTGGGCGAGTGGCGGAGGAGCTCATCTTCGGCAAGGAGAACGTGACCAGCGGGGCCGCGTCCGACATCCAGCAGATCAGCAAGATCGCCCGCGCGATGGTGACCCAGTTCGGCTTCTCGACCGAGCTCGGCATGATCGACTACGCCAACGAGCAGCAAAGCTATCTCGGCAACTACCAGGGCCCCGCCAACGCCAGCCCCGAGACGCAGGAGAAGATCGACGAGGAGGTGCGCCGCATCGTCGACGAGGGGTACGAGACGGCCAAGCGCATCCTGGACGAGAAGAAGGACGATCTGCATCGTCTGGCGCAGGGACTGCTCGAGTATGAGACGCTGACCGGCGACGAGATCCGCCGCGTCATCGCCGGGGAGCCCCTGAACCGCGGCGACGACGAGGACGACACTCCGCAGGGCAAGCTGCCGTCGATCACCGCGATCCCCAAGACCTCGCGGCCGCGCCGGCCTGAAGGGGAGGGCGGCCCGGAGCCCGAACCCGAGCCCTCGACTTGACCCCCGGACGCGCGCCGGCCAACAGGCTCGCGCGTCGGGCGGGCGGGATCGTCTGAAGCGACCGCGTCGCGGGCCGCAGCGGCCGTCCCACTGGCTTCAGAAGATGCCCTCGAGCTTCGGCTCGAGGGCATTGTCGTAAAGGCCTCCAGCGCTGAACCGCCCGTCCTGCGCCCCCTCGACAGCCCGGCACCCTCCCGCCGCGCCGATCCACGACGTCCAGCAGGCGCGGCGCGACGCGGCAAGTATTGGCACGCGATCGTAAACGACCTCGGTCTTGGTCTTGATACGCTCGGCTCCTGGCTCCTCAGCACGAAGGATCGTCCTGCGGGCGCCACCTGTCAGCGCCGTCGCGCCTGCAGGCGTGCGACGCGACCACACACATCATGGGGCCGCCCCTGTCGCCTGCCCGCGCGTGGGATCGAGCCCGACGTCAACGGGGTACGGCGCCGGGTTCGGGCTGCATCGCCGCCGCGCGTCGCCGCCGCGGTCGACCGCAGGGCGCGCCCTGACCTCCGTGTCGGGGCTGCGGTTCCACGCTCCGGTCAGCGCCCCGGCGCATCCCGAAGCAGCACGGACGGGCCGAGAAAAGTCCTGCACCGGCCCTTCGCAGTCGGCGCCAAACGCGCTAGGGCGGCGGCAGGACCGAAGGGAGCGCGGTGTGACGGCGGACATCATCGATGGCAAGGCGCGCGCCGCCGCGCTCCGCGCCGAGATCGGGCGCGAGGTCGAGCGGCTGGACGGGCTGGGCGTGACCCCCGGCCTCGCCGTGGTCCTCGTCGGCGACCACGCGGCGAGCGCCGTCTACGTCCGGTCCAAGGGCAAGGCCTGCCGCGAGGCCGGGATCGGGAGCGTCGAGCATCGCCTGTCGGCCGACATCGACGCCAACGAGCTGCTCGGCCTCATCGACCGGCTCAACGTCGATCCGGCGGTGAGCGGCATCCTCGTGCAGCTGCCGCTGCCCGACCATCTCGACGCCGACCTCGTCATGCAGAGCATCGATACCGCCAAGGACGTCGACGGCTTCCACCCGCTCAACGTGGGCGCGCTGGCGCTCGGTCGCCCGGGGTTCGTGCCATGCACGCCGAGCGGTTGCCTGATGCTTCTGCACGACACCCTGGGCGATCTGACCGGCGCCGAGGCCGTGGTCATCGGCCGTTCCAGCATCGTCGGCAGGCCCATGGCGCAGCTTCTCGTCAACGCCAGCGCGACGGTCACGGTGGCCCATTCGCGCACGCGGGACCTGCCCGGGGTGGTGCGCCGCGCCGACATCGTCGTCGCCGCGGTCGGCCGGCCGCGCATGGTGCGGGGCGACTGGATCAAGCCCGGCGCCGCGGTGATCGACGTCGGCATCAACCGCACGGAGGACGGTCTGGTCGGCGACGTCGATTTCGCGGCCGCAAGCGACGTCGCCGGTGCCATCACGCCGGTGCCGGGCGGCGTCGGGCCCATGACCATCGCGTGCCTCCTGTCGAACACGGTCCTTGCGGCGCGGCGGCAGCACGGGCTTCCCGACCCTGGCTGAGCCGCGGCTGATCGGGGTCATCGCCGACACCCACGGCCTCCTGCGGCCGCAGGCGCTGGCGGCGCTGGCGGGCGCGGACCACATCATTCATGCGGGCGATATCGGCAAGCGCGGCATCGTCGAGGCGCTGGCCGAGGTCGCGCCGGTCTCGGCGATCCGCGGCAACGTCGACACCGCCCCCTGGGCCGCGGAATATCCCGAACTGCTGACGCTGACGCTCGACGGCCGGCGCGTGCACGTGCTGCATGACCGCAAGCAGATCGACCTGATCCCGGGCGAGGCGGGCATCGACGTGGTCGTCTCGGGCCATTCGCACCGCGCGGGGATCGAGCGACTGGACGGTGTCCTCTACCTCAATCCGGGAGCCGCGGGGCCGCGCCGCTTCCGCCTGCCGGTCACGGTCGCCCGGCTTCGCCTCGCCGACCCGCCGGAGGCCGAGATCGTCACGCTCGAGGTCTGACCCGGGGGGCCCGACGCGCCGTCAGCGCGCCCGGACCCTCGGCGTCGCAACCGCCGCCTGTCGGGGGCGGGCGGTGCCGGCGCGATCCGGGTCAGTTCGCCGCGGCCGGGGCGGGCACCATCGTTCCCTGCAGGAGCGCGACGAGCGCCGCGCCCGAACGGACCTCGGCCGTGACCACGACCAGCCGACGGCCGGTGCGAACCACGCGCCCCTCGGCCGCGAGCGTCCCCGCGGCCGGTGCCAGCAGGTTGATCTTCATCTCGACGGTCAGCACCTCGGCGCCCTCGGGCATCGACGACAGCGCGGCGTAGCCCGCGGCGCTGTCGCCGAGGGCGAAGGTCAGCGCGGCGTGCGCGTAGCCGTGCTGCTGCGTGACGTGGTCGTCCACGGGCGCGGAGATCCGGCAGACGCCGTCCGACGCATGGAGGAGCGTCGCGCCGAGCGTCCGCATCATCGCCTGGCGAGCGAAGCTGTCCGCGATCCGCGGCTCGATCATCGGATGGCGTCGAGCCGCTCGGCCACCGGCACCGGCACGGCGACGGCGGTGCTGCCCGTCAGCACGGCGCAGGCCGGTCCCGGGAACAGGCGGCGCAGCGGCGGCGCGGTCCAGTCGAGGCCGCCGGTGTAGGTGCCATAGGCCGGCAGGACCAGGCGGACGTCGTCGTAGAGGAAGCATGGGCGGGCAATCATGCGGCCGCGGCCGATCACGCGCGCCTTGGGGTGGTAATGGCCCGAGACCTCCCCCCGCGCCGAGGCGGATGCGATATGGCGGAACACGAGCGGCGGCGCCAGCATCTCGGCCGTCATCGTGCCGCCCGGAGCCATCCCGCCGCAATCGTGGTTGCCCTCGACCCAGCGCCAGTCGCAGCCGTCCTGCAGCCGCGCGAGCGTGTCCGCGTCGGCAGGGTCGAGCTCGCCGCAGCCCGCCGCGTCGTCGAAGCTGTCGCCGAGACAGATCACGCGGGCGGGCCGCGTCGCCGCCATGTCGCGGGCGAGCCGCGCCAGGGTGTCCTGCGTCTCGTAGGGCGGCAGCATGGCGCCGCTGCGGCGGGCCGCACGCGAGGACTTGGCGAGATGCAGGTCGGCGACGGCGAGCGTTCGCGGCGCGGGCCACCAAAGCGCCCCGGACGGCAGCGCGACGAGGCCGGCGCCCGCGAGCGAGAAGGCATGACCGTTCATTCTTCGTTCCTGCCCCGTTTCGGTCGTCCGCTCAAGG
>CAYMRW010000280.1:0-3834 GCA_964392825.1 uncultured Rhodobacterales bacterium | reverse complement strand
CGCCGTCGACGAGGAGGTTCGTCGAGGTGCCGAGCAGCGTCATGGTGCCCCCGAGGATCGCCGCATAGCTGAGGGGGATCAGCAGCTTGGAGGGGGTCACGCCGATCTTGCGGGCGAGCTGCACGAAGACCGGGATCATGACCACGACCACGGGTGTGTTGTTCATGAACGCGGAGCCGAGCGCCACCGCCCCGAGGCTCAGGACGAGCGTGCCGACCGGACGGCTTGTCGCGCGCCGCTCCACCCAGTCGGTGAGGAACTGCAGCGAGCCCGTCCGCACGAGGCCGCCCATGACCAGGAACATCGCCGCGATGGTCCACGGGGCGGGGTTCGACAGGACCTCTAGCGCCGCCTCGTAGGGCAGGATCCCCAGCGCGAACATCGCCGTGGCACCCGCGATCGCGACCACTTCGGTCGGGTAGACCTCCATCATGAAGAGCACGAACATCACGACGATCGTGACGATCGCGGCGAGGGCCATGGCATCGGGGCCGAGGATGTCGATCATGGCAACTCGCTCGTCGTGCGGCCGGCATCATCACCGGGCGCGGCCATGGCCGCAAGCGGCGGTCGCGGCTGCACCATTGCCAGCCCCGCGAACATCAGCGCAAGGGCCGCCCAGACGTAGCCCGAGTACCGTTCGCCGAGGAGCGCCATCGACCAGAGCACGCCGAAGCCGGTGACGAGGTACGAGACCTGCGCCGCGAAGACGCTGCCGGCGCGCCCGACGAGCCAGACGTAGCCGGCATAGACGAGGGCGTGGACGCCGCTGAGAAGCACGAGCGCCGCGTCGGCCGACCCCCAGGGCGGGCGGGGATCGATGAACTGGCCCGTGGCAAGGGCGAGGGCCAGGGCGAAGGGCAGCCCCGTCAGGCAGGCGAGCAGGAGGAGCGACACCGGATCGAGGCCGGCCGTGCCCCAGCGCGCGACGACGTTGCCCTCGAGCGCGTAGAGGACGGGCGCGACCAGGGCGAGCGGGATCCAGGCCGCCATCGCCGGCTCCGGCAGCCCGCCCCGCGGCAGCACGATCAGCGCCACGCCGGCCAGTCCGAGACCCAGGCCCGCGGTTCGCCACGGCCCCGGCCGTTCGATGCCGAGCCCCCAGGCGAGGGGCAGCGCGAAAAGCGGCACGAGCGACAGGAGGATCGAGATCACGCCCGCCGGCAGATGCACCGCCGCCTGGAACGACGTGGCATTGGGCACCAGCGTGCCGATGACCGCGATGAGCAGGGCCATGCCGAGCTGCGCCCGGCCCAGGGGAACCGGGCGGCGGCGCGCCGCGACGATGGCGCCGAGCAGCGCGGCGCCGATCACGAGTTGCCAAAAGATCAGGCCGAAGTGCCGGTAGTCGCCCGAGACCGCGATCTTGGCGAGCGGCTGCGTCATGCCCCATCCGGCCCCGAGAAGGACGAGCGCGGACGCGAGGGCCGCGAAGGTGCGGGCGTGGGTCACGGCCGCGCCAGCGCGCCGCCCTCCCGCACCCGGTCGACGCTCAGCGCACGGCCGGTCCGGTCGTCGGTCTCGACGACGATGCCCGAAAGGGTGGCGGGGCCGTCGGCCGGCACGAAGCGGCCGCCCGACATGCCGGTGATGAAGCGGCGAAGCGGCTCGCCGCGGTCCATGCCGATGACGCTCTGATAGTCGCCGCACATGCCGGCGTCGGTCACGTAGGCGGTGCCGCCCGGCAGCACGCGGGCGTCGTCGGTCGGCACGTGCGTGTGCGTGCCGGCGACGATCGAGGCGCGGCCGTCGCAGTACCAGCCGAGCGCCGCCTTCTCCGACGTCGCCTCGCAGTGCACGTCGACGAGCGAGGCCTGCACCATGCCGCCCGGCGGATGCCGCTTGAGGACCGGGTCGAGCGCCGAGAACGGATCGTCGAAGGGCTGCTTCATGAACACCCGGCCGAGCACCTGCGCCACCAGCACCTTGCGCCCGCCCGGCGCCTCGTAGACGCGGGCGCCCGCCCCCGGCGCCGCGCGGGAGTAGTTGAGTGGCCGCAGGACGCGCGGCTCGCCCTCGATGAACTGCAGCATCTCGCGCTGGTCGAAGGCGTGGTCGCCGAGGGTCAGGACGTCGGCCCCGGCGTCGAGGAGGCTGCGCGCATGGGCAGCGGTCAGGCCCGCGCCCGACGTCGCGTTCTCGGCGTTGACGACGACGAAGTCGAGCCGCAGCGACGCGCGCAGGGGCCCGAGCCCCTCGACGATGGCATCGCGCCCGGTGCGGCCGACCACGTCCCCGAGAAAGAGTATGCGCATGGAACCGCGGCCTACGGGATCGCCGGGGCCGGGGGCAAGCGGCTTGCCAGAGGGCGTCGTCCGGCCATGTCGGGCTCGCGGCGGCGCGTGCCCGTTCGGCCGGATCGCGCGCTCGTCGGGGCAGTCGCGCGCCCGACGTCGTCGGGCCGGAACCATCGGGGACCGATCCGTGCGCCAGGGCGCTGGCGAAGCTGGGCAGGCACCGCGCCGGCGCCCGGCGCGGCATGCGGACGCCGGATGGCGCTTCCGGTCTCGGACTTCCCGCGGGGCCCGGGATGTGCGGCGCCGGCGGATGACGATGGCCCGAGGACGGGGCTTCGACCCCGCCGCGACTCTGCCAGCGGACGAAACGCCCACGGCGAAACGTGCCCGGCCCTAGTCAAACCGACGCACCCCGCGCTCGGTGACGACCGCGTCGAGGGGCTGATCGAAGGCTTCGGTCGGCACCGCGTCGACCTCCTGGGCCGCGAACGCGAAGCCGATGGCGAAGACCGGAGCCGCGGCGCGCAGGGCGGCGAGGGTGCGGTCGTAGAAGCCGCCGCCGTAGCCCAGCCGGCGGCCGCGCGCGTCGAAGGCGAGGAGCGGCACTACGAGGACATGCGGCACTCCCTCTTCCGCCTCGTCGCAGGGATGCTCGATACCGAAGCTGTCGCACACCATCCGGGCGCCCGGCTGCCAGCGGCGGAATGCGAGCGGGGCCTGCGGCGCGACCACCACCGGCAGGAGCACCGGACCGCGCAGGACGGTTCGGACCATGGCCGGACGCGGATCGATCTCGGAACGCATCGGCATGTAGAACGACACCGGCCGCCCCGCGAAGGGCTTGAGCTCGTCGTCGAGGTGCTCGGTCGCGGGGTGCTGGTCGGTGCCGGCAGCCGCAACCGCCCGCCGCGTCGCCGCCTCGCGCCGCATCGCCGCCTTGGCGTTCACAGGAGCAGCACCCCGGCAAGGCCGAGGAAGGCGAAGAAGCCGACGACGTCGGTGACCGTGGTCACGAACGTGCCAGACGCCAGCGCCGGATCGACGCCGACCTTCTCGAGCAGCATCGGGATGCCGATCCCGGCGAGCCCTGCGCAGATGAGGTTGATGACCATCGCCGCGCCGATGACGACGCCGAGCATCGCCGGGCCGAACCAGAAAAAGCTGATGACGCCCATGATGACCGCGAAGAGGACGCCGTTCACGAGGCCGGCGACGATCTCGCGCCGGATCACCCGGAGTGCGTTGGAGCGCGTCAAGTCGCGCGTCGCGAGCGCGCGCACCGCAACGGTCAGCGACTGAGTCGCGGCGTTGCCGCCCATCGAGGCGACGATGGGCATGAGCACGGCCAAGGCGACGATGGCCGCGATCGTCGCCTCGAACTGGGAGATGACGACGGAGGCGAGGATCGCGGTGCCGAGGTTGACCGCGAGCCAGGGGAAGCGCTGGCGCACGATCTCGAGCGTGCGGTCCTGCAGCGTCTCCTCGCCGACGCCGGCGAGGCGGCGGATGTCCTCCTCGGCCTCCTCACCCTGCACGATCATCGCGTCGTCGATGGTGATGACGCCGGCGAGCCGGCCGCCGTCGTCGACCACGGGCG
>CAYMRW010000279.1:0-3844 GCA_964392825.1 uncultured Rhodobacterales bacterium | reverse complement strand
ACATCGTGCCCGAATGGTACTTCCTGCCGTTCTACGCGATCCTGCGCGCCTTCACCGGCGACGTCTGGGTGGTGATGGCGGCGAGCTGGATCACCGGCGGCATCATCGACGCCAAGTTCTTCGGCGTGCTGGCGATGTTCGGCGCCATCGTGGTCATGGCGCTGGCGCCTTGGCTCGACACGTCGAGCGTCCGATCGGGCCGCTACCGGCCGATGTTCAAGTGGTGGTTCGCGCTTTTCGTGGTGAACTTCTTCGTGCTGATGTGGTGCGGCGCGATGCCCGCGGAGGAGCCCTACGCGACCATCGCGCTCATCGCCTCGGCCTACTGGTTCGCCTATTTCCTGGTCATCCTGCCGCTTCTCGGCGTCATCGAGAGGCCGTCGGAGCGCCCCGTCTCGATCGAGCAGGACTTCGAGGCCAGCCATCCCACCCGCAGCGACGTGGCCGGTACGACCCAAGCCACGCCGGCCGAATGAGGGATCACGCCATGATCGCACGTCTCACCACGATCGCGGCCGCCATCGGCCTCAGCGCCGGCGTCGCGCTCGCCGCCGGCGAGGAGGGGCACGTCAACGACTATAGCTTCTCGTTCGAGGGGCCGTTCGGCAACTACGACTCGATGCAGCTCCAGCGCGGTCTGCAGGTCTACACCGAGATCTGCTCGGCCTGTCACGGGCTAAAGTACGTGCCGTTCCGTTCGCTCGGCTATGACGGCGGGCCGGCACTTCCGGACGATCAGGTTCGCGCCTATGCCGAGTTCTACGAGGTCTTCGACACCGAGCTCGACGACTTCCGTCCGGCCAAGCCGACCGACCACTTTCCCGATTCGCAGCTCGAGAACGCCCCCGACCTCAGCCTGATGGCCAAGGCGCGGGCCGGGTTCCACGGGCCCTACGGCCTCGGGATCAACCAGTTCTTCCGCGGCATGGGCGGGCCTGAGTACATCGTCAGCCTGCTGGCCGGCTACACCGGCGAGGACAAGGAAGAGGCGGGATCGATCCTCTACGAGAACACCGCGTACCCGGGCGGCTGGATCGCCATGGCCCCGCCCCTCTACGGCGACGACGTGGTCTACGAGGACGGCTCCTCGAACGACCTGATCTCGGAATCGAAGGACGTCGCGGCGTTCCTGATGTGGACGGCCGAGCCAAAGCTCGGCGCCCGCAAGGAGGCGGGGTTCACCGCCGTCCTGATGCTGTCGATCCTCGCCGCTCTCCTGTACCTCACGAACAAGCGCATCTGGGCGCCGGTGAAGAAGGGCACGCGGCAGACGCCGGCCGAGTAACGCGCCTTCGGAGAAGGCGTAAGGTGGCGCGCGTCCCCCCGGGGGGCGCGCGTTTCGCGTTCAGGGACCGAGATACGCGCGAAGCGCGGGCGACGGCGCGGCGAAGAGCTCGCGGGTCTCTCGCGGGGCGGCCGCGACCCCGGCATCGACGAAGATCGTATGCGTCGACGCGCGCCGGGCATCCTCGGGATCGTGCGTCACCATCAGAAGGGTCGCCGCGGTCTCGCGGGCGACCGCGATCACCAGATCGAGCATCTCGCGCCGAAGGCCGGGTCCGAGGGCTGCGAAGGCCTCGTCCAGCAGCAGGAGCGGCCGGTGCCGGACGCTGGCCCGGGCCAGCGCCAGCCGGCTCTGCTGACCGCCCGAGAGCTCCCGAGGCTTCCGCCCGCCGAGCCCGGCAAGCCCCACCCGCTCGAGCGCCGCCGCGACCGCCGTCCGCTGCGCACGGTCGAGGCGCGCGGCAGGGTCGACGCCCAGAGCGACGTTCTGGAACGCCGTCAGATGCGGAAACAGGTTCTGGTCCTGGAACACGATGCTGACCGGCCGTGCGCCCGGCGCCATGTGCGAGATGTCGCGCCCCTCCCAGACGATCCGGCCTGCCTCGACCGGCATGAAGCCCGCGATCCCGTGCAGGAGCGTCGACTTGCCCGCCCCTGAGGGGCCGATGACGGCATTCTGCGAGCCCGGCTCGACGGTGAAGTCGGCGGCGAGCGTGAAGGCGCCGTTGCGAATGACGGCGCCCTCAAACGTCAGCACCGGCCCGCCCGCCACGGTCGCAGAGCCAGAACGCCGCGAGCGCCAGGATGAGAAGGAGCAGCCCCGCCGCCGCTGCATCGGACATCCGGTACGCCCCCATCAGTTCGTACATCTTGAGGGGCAACGTCGCCCGTGCCGGATCGGCGAAGAGCGCGATGACGCCCAGATCACCGATCGATAGCGCCGCCGTCAGTCCGGCGGAGAAGCCCACCGGCCGCCGCAGCCGCGGCAGCCAGAGATGCCGCAGCCGTGCGCGTCCGCGAAGCCCGAGCGAGTCGGCCAGCCGACCGTAATCGGCCTCGGCCGTGGCGAGCGCCGGGGCTAGGACCCGCACGGCGAAGGGCAGAGCTGCCACGGCGTTGGCGATTGCGGTGAGCGTCAGCGCCAGCGCCACCGGATCGGCGACGGGGAAGAGCACGATGAAGAGTCCGATGCCGAGGACCAGCGGCGAGACGGCGATGGCGAGATAGGCGATCGTCTCGAGCCCCCGGCCCAACGCCGGCCGCGCGACCGCTCCGACCGCGATGGCGCCCGCGAGAACGAGCGTCAGGACCGTCGCCGCGGCCGCCACCGAGAGCGAACGCAGGGCCGCGAGCCAGACCGACATCTCGAGCGCCCCGAGGCTGCCCACCCCCCGTGCTACGACGGCGGCAAGCGGGGCGCCCAGAAACAGGGCGACAAGGACGATGACGCAGCCATCGGCCACCCGTGCGCGCATCGTCATCGCGTCCCACCGCGGCACCGTCGCGTCGAGGCCAGCGCCGAACCCCGACGGCACGGTGACGCGAAGCGCGAGGAACGCCGCGGCCGCGCCGACCCCGATTTGCACCAGCCCGAGCAAAGCCGCGCGCCCAAGGTCGAAATCGAAGCGGAAGGCCTGATAGAGCGCGAGTTCGATCGTCGTCGCCCGCGGGCCGCCGCCGAGCGTCAGGGCGACCGCGAAGCTCGTCGTGCAGATGAGGAAGACAACGAGCAGCGCCCCGGGCACGACCTCGCGCAGCATCGGCCGTTCCAGATGCCGTGCGACGTCGCGCGACGAGAAGCCGAGGGAGGCGGCAAGGCGCAGTCGCTCCCCCGGGATCGACATCCAGCCCTGCAGCACCAGCCGGGTGGCGAGCGGCAGGTTGAAGAACACGTGCGCCAAAATCACGCCGCCCGGTCCGTAGATCTGCAGCGCCGGCAGTCCCGACGCCGAAAGGAGGGCGTTCACCGCACCGCCGCGGCCGAAGATCGACAGGATGCCGAGGATGGCCACGATAACCGGCAGCACGAAGGGTGCGCCGAGAAGCGTGATCAGCGCGCCGCGGCCGACGAAACGGCGCCGCGCGATGGCGCGCGCCGCCGGGATCGCGAGCCCGACGCTGATCGCGGCGGAGACCGCCGCCTGCCAGAGCGTGAAGCGGATCGCCGCCCAGTCGGCCGGACCGAGGCCGCTCCATCCCTCGGCCCGCACCGCCACGGCCGCGAGCGCGCCGAAGAGGAGGAGCGCGACCGCTGCCGCCGCGGCGAGGCCCGGCCACGCCTGCATCGCTCAGCGCGACAACGCCGTGCGCCAGGCGTCGATCGCCGCGTCCGCCATCGCCGCCGCCTCGCCCGGGGCGAGGAGCAGCGAGGTCTCGGGCTCGATCAGGGTACGGAACCCCTCGGGCAGCTTCTCCCGGGAGAGCGCGGCCGGGTACATCCAGTTCGTCTCGGGGATGATCGCCTGCGCCGGTTCGCTCACGAGGAACCGCAGGAAGGCGTCGGCAAGCTCCGGCTCCTCGGTCGAGGCGACCTTCGCCGCGACCTCGATCTGCAGGAGGT
>CAYMRW010000278.1:0-3845 GCA_964392825.1 uncultured Rhodobacterales bacterium | reverse complement strand
AGCGCGTCGCCGATCAGCGACCAGCCCTTGAGCATCAGGTAGGCCGACAGGAACGCGCAGACCCCGCCGACGAGGGCGGAAACCCACATCGCGTTCGTCATGTACCCGTAGGCGAAGGGCTGGAGGAGCAGCTCGATCACGGATTGCCTTCGGGTGGCGTCTTGTCGTCGCCGTGCGCGCGCTGGGTCTTGCCGCCGTAGTGGATGAACGGCCGCTCGTCGTCGGTGATGATGCGCAGGCGCCGCGGATCGTCGTCGTCGTGCAGGTCGGTGCCCTCGAGCGTGAAGCTGCGCAGGACGCCGCCGAACGCGCTTTCGAGGTTGGCGCGGGTGAAGACCTCGTCGGTGTCGCCGTAGGCCAGCACCGTGCCCTTGACGAGGATCGTGCGGTCGCAGAACTCGGGCACCGAGCCGAGGTTGTGGGTCGAGACCAGCATCACCCGCCCCTCGTCCCGAAGCTGGCGCAGGAGGGCGATGATCTGCTCCTCGGTCTTGACGTCGACGCCGGTGAAGGGCTCGTCGAGGAGGATGACCTGTCCCTCCTGCGCCAGCGCCCGGGCGAGGAACACGCGCTTGCGCTGACCGCCGGACAGTTCGCCGATCTGCCGCTGCCGGTAGGCCGCCATGCCGACCCGTTCGAGCGCGGCATCGACGGCGGCTCGGTCGTGCGGCGCGGGCCGCCGGAAGAAGCCCATGTGGCCGTAGCGGCCCATCATCACCACGTCCTCGACGAGCACGGGGAACGCCCAGTCGACCTCCTCGGCCTGCGGCACGTAGGCGACGAGGTTGCCGCGAAGCGCGTCCGCGACGGTGCGCCCTAGGATGCGGATCTCGCCCCGCGCCGCGGGGACGAAGCCCATGATCGCCTTGAACAGGGTCGACTTTCCGGCGCCGTTGACGCCGACGAGCGCCGTGATGGTACCGCGCGGGATCTCGAACGTCGCGTCGCGGAGCGCCGTGTGGCCGTTGCGGTAGGTGACCGTGACCCCGCGTGCCACGAGGCCCTCGCCGGCCATGTCGACGGGCGCGCGATCGGCATCGGTCCGCTTCAGCATCGGTTCGCCTCAGTTCGTGGCCGGCGCGAGGCCGTCTGCGATGGTGCGGGACGTGACCTCGAGCAGGTCGAGATAGGTTGGGACCGGTCCGTCGGCGGTGGAGAGCGAGTCGACGTAGAGGACGCCACCGAACCGGGCGTCGGTCTCGCGCGCGACCTGTTCGGCCGGGGCGGCGCTGACGGTGCTCTCGCAGAACACCGTCGGGATGTCGTCTCCGCGGACACCGTCGATGACGGCGCGGACCTGCTGCGGCGTGCCGGTCTGGTCGGCGTTCATCGGCCAGAGGTACAGCTCGCGCATCCCGAAGTCGCGGGCGAGGTAGCTGAACGCACCCTCGCATGTGACGAGCCAGCGCTGCGCCTCGGGGATCTCGGCGATGCGGGCCCGCAGCGGCTCGATCGTGGCGCGGATCTCGTCCTTGTAGGCGGTGGCGTTCGCCCGGTAGGTCGCGGCGTTTTCCGGATCGTGCTCGGCGAAGGCGGCGGCGATGTTGTCGACGTAGACGAGCGCGTTGTCGACGCCCATCCAGGCATGCGGGTTGGCCAGCCCCTCGTAGGCCCCTTCGGCGATCGGGATCGGGTCGATCCCCTCGCTCAAGGTCACCGACGGGACGTCGCCGAGATTGCGCAGGAACTGCTCGAACCAGAGTTCGAGGTTGAGGCCGTTCCAGAGGATCAGGTCGGCGTCCTGGGCGCGGACGATGTCCTGCGGCGTCGGCTCGTAGCCGTGGATCTCCGCGCCGGGCTTGGTCACCGAGACGACCTCGGCGGCGTCGCCGGCCACGTTCTGCGCCATGTCGGCCAGCACTGTGAAGGTGGTCACGGCTTTGAACCCATCGTCTGCGACCGCTGTCAGCGGCAAGGCGACGACGAGGGCGGCGACGGCACTGGACCCGAGGCGATGCATGAAAAGTACCTTTTCGCAATGGTCTTGCTGAACATGCGAAACATTCTCAGGAAGTCAATGAGCCTGCGAAGCATTCGCAGCAGCATTGTCGGCGCGACCCCCACCCCCTAGGGTTCCGCCATGACCGGACAGTCGCACGCGCCCGCCGAGGAAGAGGTCGAGACGCTCCTGCGCAGGGTGGGACTGCGCTCGACGCGGCAGCGGCGCGCGGTCCTTGCCGTCTTGCGCGAGGCCGACGACCACCCGACGGTCGAGAGCGTCCACGCGCGTGTCCGCCTGACCGACGCCGACGTGTCTCTCGCCACGGCCTACCGCACCCTCGCGGTGCTCGAGGAGCACGGACTGGTGCGCAAGGTCAGCATCGACAACGAGCCGGCGCGGTTCGAGATGACGCCGAGCGTGGATCACGAGCACTTGCTCGACGTCGAGACGGGCGAGCTCGTCGAGCTGCGCTCGCCGGAGCTCGACCGCGTGCGACTGAGCGTGCTCGAGCAACTTGGCTACGAGATCATTGACCACCACACGATCATCCGCGTCCGGCGCAAGGGCACCTGCGCCGCGGGGCACGACGCCGACCGCTGACGGCCCCCGAACCCAGGCGCCCGGCGGGCGATTGCGGTTGATTGCCGAGAGTTTCGGTAAGATACCCGCGCAATGACCGACTGGCTGGCAGCGAAGGGAGGCGAGGTGCGCGGCACCGGCCCGGTCCTGCTGCGCGCCGGCGTCGCCTTGATCGCGGCGGCCTGCGTCCTGCCGGTCGTGGCGGTCGTCATCGCTGCCCTGTCGGGGTCGCTCGACACCTACCGGCACCTCGCCGAGACCGTGCTCGGGCGCTACACCGCGACGACGGTCGGGCTCGTCATCATCGTGTCGCTCGCCGCCGCCGTCATCGGAACGGCGACGGCGTGGCTGGTGACGATGACGCGGTTCCCCGGTTGCCGGATCCTCGAGATCGCGCTCGTGGTCCCCTTCGCGTTTCCCGCCTACGTCCTCGCCTACGCCTATACCGACATCCTCGACCATCCCGGCATCGTCCAGAGTACGCTGAGGTCGGCGATGGGCTGGGGTCCGCGGGACTACTGGTTCCCCGAGATCCGGTCCTTCGGCGGCGCCGCGATGGTGCTGACGCTGACCCTCTACCCCTACGTCTACCTGCTGGCGCGGGCGGCGTTCTTGAACCAGAGCGCCACCCCCTTCGACGCGGCCCGCGCGCTCGGGCGAGGTCCCTGGGCGGCGTTCCTGCGCGTCTCGCTGCCGATGGCACGGCCGGCGATCGCCGCGGGCGCGCTGCTCGTCGCGATGGAGACGATCGCCGATTTCGGCGCCGTCGCCTATTTCGGCGTGCAGACCTTCGCCACCGGCATCTACACCAGCTGGTTCTCGATGGCCGACCGCGCGGCGGCGGCGCAGCTCTCGCTCGGGCTCCTGGCCTTCGCGTTCCTGCTCGCGCTTCTCGAGCGGTCGAGCCGCAAGCGGGCGCGCTACCACCTCGGCCGCCGCCCGCAGCCGATGCCGCGCCATCCGCTCTCCACGGGTCTGGGCCTCGCGGCGGCGGCGGTCTGCGCCCTGCCGGTGCTCCTCGGCGCGGTCGTCCCCACCGTGGCGCTCGGCTTCATGGCGATCGGCTCGGGGCAGGATCTGCTCGGCCCGCGCTACGTCGGGTTCATCGGCAACTCGGTCACCCTCGCCGGACTGGGCGCGGCGCTGACGGTCGCCGCCGCCCTGCTTCTCGGCACTTACAACCGGGTGTGCCCGGGGCGCATCTCGGCGGGCGCTCTCTACGTCGGGCGGCTCGGCTACGCAGTTCCCGGCGGCGTCATCGCCGTCGGCATCCTCGTGCCGTTCGCCGCCTTCGACAACGCGCTCGACGCCTGGATGCGCGCGA
>CAYMRW010000277.1:0-3855 GCA_964392825.1 uncultured Rhodobacterales bacterium | reverse complement strand
CGCGGCCGCCCTCCACCGCGATCTGCTCGATCGTCTGCCCGTAGTGGAAGTCGACTCCGCGCGCGGCCAGCAACTCGGCGAGCGCCACCGTGAACTTGCGGCAATCCCCGGTCCTGTCCGAGGTCAGGCGCAGGCCGCCCACGAACTTCTCTCGCACCTGCGCCAACGCCGGCTCGGCGGCGATGCAGCCGTCGCGGTCCAGGACCTCGAAGGGCGAGCCGAACTCGGCCAGCACCTCCTGATCGGACTTCGAGGCCTTCAGCTGCTTGTCGGTGCGGAACAGCTGCAGCGTGCCGCGCTCGCGCAGGTCGAACTCGATCCCGGTCTCGGCGACGAGGCCGGGCAGGCAGTCGCGGCTGTAGTTCGAGATGCGCACCATCCGCGCCTTGTTCCGGCGGTACGCCGCCTCGTTGCAGTTCCGCAGCATCCGCGCGCCCCACGCCCACATCGTCGGGCTGACCAGCGGCCAGATGAAGAGCGGCCGTCGCTTCATGAAGAGCCATTGCAGCGCCTTCTTGGGCACGCCCGGCGCCGCCCATGGCGAGGTCATGCCGTAGGACAGCTCCCCGGCATTGGCATAGCTCGTCTCCATCCCCGGGCCGCGCTGGCGGTCGATCACGGTGACATCGGCGCCCGCCTTCGCGAGATACCACGCCGTCGTGACCCCGACGACGCCCGCTCCCAGCACCACGACCTTCATCCGCTGCCCCCCCAGGCTTGTCCGCACGCCCCTTCTCCGGCGCGACCCCCGCCATCGCCGATCCGGATCGCGAAGCCAAGCCGTGCCGCGACGAAGCTGAGCGGCCCCGGGCGCTTGCCGCCCCGCCGCGGCGCGGCTAGGTCTGTCGGCCGAACCGAGAGGCCGGGCATGGACGAGGAACGCCAGAAGTCGAAGCAGATCGGGGCGCTCGCGTCGCTCTGGCCGTTCCTGCAGCCCTACCGGGGTCTGCTCGGCGCGGCGGTCGCGGCGCTCGTCATCACGGCCGGCGTCTCGCTGGTCCTGCCGATCGCGGTCCGCCGCGTGGTCGACGGGTTCGAGACCTCGGCCGAGGCCCTGCTCGATCAGTATTTCCTCGCGGCGCTCGCCATCGCGCTCCTGCTCGCGGTCGGCACCGGGCTGCGCTACTACCTCGTCACGCGTCTCGGCGAGCGGGTCGTGGCCGACATCCGCAAGGCTGTGTTCGACCGGGTCATCGGCCTCAGTCCCGCGTTCTACGAGCGGATCATGACGGGCGAGGTGCTCAGCCGCATCACCACCGACACCACCGTTCTCCTGTCGGTCATCGGCTCGTCGGTTTCTGTCGCGCTGCGCAACGTCCTCCTGCTGATCGGCGGCCTCGCGCTCCTGTTCTGGACCTCGCCCAAGCTCGCCGGGCTCGTCCTCCTTGTGGTGCCCGCGATCATCGTGCCGATCGTCGTGCTCGGCCGGCGCCTGCGCCGTCTCAGCCGGCAGAACCAGGACTGGATCGCGGCATCGTCGGGCAACGCGTCGGAGGCGCTCCTCTCGGTGCAGGCGGTGCAGGCGTTCACCAACGAGGCGGCGAGCCGCTCGACCTTCGCCGACGTGACCGAGCAGAGCTTCGTCGCCGCGCGCAAGCGCATCGCCGTCCGCGCGACGATGACGGTCATCGTCATCACGCTCGTCTTCGCCGGCATCGTCGGGGTCCTCTGGATCGGCGCCCGCGACGTGCGCGCCGACCTGATGACGGTGGGCGAGCTCGTCCAGTTCGTGATCTACGCGGTGATGGTCGCGGGCGCCGTCGGCGCGCTCAGCGAGATCTGGGGAGAGCTGCAGCGCGCGGCCGGGGCGACCGAGCGTCTCGTCGAACTCCTCCACGCCGCCGACACGGTCACCGATCCGGCCGCGCCGCGACCGCTGCCGCGACCGGCGGCGGGGCGGATCGCCTTCGACGACGTCCGCTTCACCTATCCCACGCGCGAAGGGCAGCACGCGCTCGACGGCGTCTCCTTCGAGATCGCGCCGGGAGAGACGGTGGCGCTGGTCGGGCCCTCGGGCGCCGGCAAGACCACGATCCTGCAGCTCATCCTGCGCTTCTACGATCCGCAGGGCGGCGCCGTGACGCTCGACGGCATCGATCTGCGCGCGATGGCGCGCAGCGACTTCCGCAGCGCCCTGGCGCTGGTGCCGCAGGACCCGGTGATCTTCGCCACGACCGCGCGCGAGAACATCCGCTTCGGCCGCCCCGACGCCAGCGAGGCCGAGATCGAGGCCGCCGCCCGCGCCGCCGCCGCGCACGCGTTCCTCGAGGCGCTGCCCAGGGGCTACGACACCGAGGTGGGCGAGCGCGGGGTCATGCTGTCGGGCGGGCAGAAGCAGCGCATCGCGCTGGCCCGCGCCATCCTGCGCGACGCGCCGGTCCTGCTCCTCGACGAGGCGACGAGCGCCCTCGACGCCGAGAGCGAGGCCGCCGTGCAGCACGCCGTCGACCGCCTGGCCCGCGGGCGCACCACCCTCGTCGTCGCGCACCGCCTCGCCACCGTGAAGAAGGCCGACCGCATCCTCGTGTTCGAGGAAGGTCGCATCGTCGCCGAGGGCACGCACGACGAGCTCGTGGCCGAGGGCGGTCTCTACTCGCGCCTCGCGCGGCTCCAGTTCACCGAGGGCATCGCCGCCGAATGAGCCCGAACGACGTGGCGTCGGCGGTCAACCCTTCGGCTTGCCTCGCGGCCGTGCCCGCCGCATCCTCGCCGCACCGCGCGAGGGAGGGAGAGGCACGGATGGCCGCGTTCGCATCGTACGAGGATCGCACCGCGATCGAGGCCGAGATGCCGTGGGCCGGGCGGCCGGTGCCGAAGACGCTCTACGAGATGCTGTCGCGGACCCGGGACCGCCACGGCGAACTCGACGCGATTAGCTTCCAGCTCACCTCCGGGCCCAAGGATCCGGCCGTCACGCTGACCTGGGCCGAGCTTCGCGACGAGGTGACGCGGGCGGCGAACCTCTTCCGCAGCCTCGGCATCGGCGAGAGGGATGTCGTGGCCCTGGTCCTGCCGAACGCGATGGAGACGGCCACGGCGCTCCTCGGTGCCGCGACGGCGGGCATCGTCGCCCCGATCAATCCGCTCCTCGAACCCGCGCAGATCGCCTCGATCCTCCGCGAGACGCGCGCCAAGGTCGTCGTCACGCTGAAGCCCTTCCCCAAGACCGACATCGCCGAGCGCGTGGCGATCGCCCTCGGCGACGCGCCGGGCGTCGAAACCGTCTTCGAGATCGACCTCAAGGCCTATCTGAAGCCGCCGAAGAGCTGGATCGTGTCGGCGATCCGCCCCCGCGTGACGTGGCCCGACCGCGTCCGCGTACTGGACTACGCCGCCGAGACCGCGCGCCAGGGCGCGACGCTCGACTTCGCCGACAGCACCGAGGACCGGGTCGCGGCCTATTTCCACACCGGCGGCACGACCGGCATGCCGAAGATCGCGCAGCACAAGTATTCCGGCATCGTCTACAACGGCTGGATCGGCGACACGCTCCTGTTCGGGCCCGGGGACAACGTCATCTGCCCGCTGCCGCTGTTCCACGTCTTCGCCACGCACGTGATCCTCATGGCGATGATCGCCTCGGGTGCGCACGTGGTCTTTCCGACCCCCGCGGGCTACCGCGGCGACGGTGTCTTCGACAACTTCTGGAAGCTGATCGAGCGATGGAAGATCACCTTTATCATCACCGTGCCGACGGCGATCAGCGCGCTGATGCAGCGGCCGGTCGACGCCGACGTCTCTACGGTCAAGCAGGCGTTCTCGGGCTCGGCGCCCTTGCCGGTCGAGCTCTTCAACCGTTTCGAGAAGGCCTCGGGCGTCGAGATCATCGAGGGCTACGGCCTGACCGAGGCGACC
>CAYMRW010000276.1:0-3866 GCA_964392825.1 uncultured Rhodobacterales bacterium | reverse complement strand
CAGTTCGGATCGACGTCGCCGGGCTGCAGGATGCGGGGGTCGAGTGCGTTCATCGAGGATCTCCGAATGTCGTGGGGACCGGGGCCGCGGTCACTGGATGCACCAGCCGCCGTCGATGTGGATCATCTGGCCGGTCATGTAGTCGCTGTCGTGGCTGGCGAGGAACGCCGCGGTGCCCTTGACGTCGTCGGGGTAGGACACGCGCTTGATCTTCAGCTCGTTCGCCACGATGTCCTCGTAGGCCTGCCCCTCGCGCTGCTTGAAGCCGATGTCGACGAGGTCCTTGTCGAGCTGCTCCCAGAGCGGGGTCACAACCACGCCCGGCGCATAGCCGTTGACGGTGATGTTGTGCTCGGCGAGCGACACGGCGCCGCAATGGGTCAGCGCCAGGCAGCCGTACTTGGACGTGCAGTAGACGGTGACGTCGATCAGCGGCACCCGCGAGGCGATGCTGCCCACGTTGATCAGCTTGTAGACGTGCTCCTGCGGGCCCTGCGCGATCATCTGGCGCGCGGTCTCCTGCATGCCGAGCCACATTGCCTTGGTGTTGACCTCCATGATGAGGTCCCAGTTGTCCTCGTCGATGTCCATGAAGAACCGCGGCTTGTTCAGGCCGGCGTTGAAGAGGCCCACGTTGATCGAGCCGAACGCCTCGACGGTCGCAGCGACCGCGGCGGCGTTGTCGTCGCGCTTGGTCACGTCCATCCTGACGGCGATCGCACGGCCGTTGCCGCGCTCGTTGATCGCGCTGGCGACCGTCTGCGCGGCGCCTTCGTCCAGATCGCCGAGGCAGACGTTGGCGCCCTGTTCGGCGAAGTGCTCGGCGTTGGCCGCGCCCATGCCTCTAGCGGCGCCGGTGATCAGGATGTTCTTGCCCTTCAGGCGCTCGGGGTCCATGCGCTCCTCCCTTCAGTGTCTCATTGCGGCGTCGGCACGTTCCTGTGCCTGCCTCAGAGCCTCGCGCGGCGCGGTGATGCCGCGAAGCATGTCGTGAAGCTCGTGCCCGCAGATCGCGATGATCTCGCTGATCTCGGGGATCGGCGGTCGTGGCCAGAACTGCAGTTCGTCGCGCCACGACATCTGGTCGACGGCGTCGAAGATCGGGGACAGCGCCCGCACCTCCGGGTCCGCCCCGACCGAGTAGCGGGGCGCCGTCCGGCTGCCGTTCTCGACATACAGCTTCTGCGCCCCGGCTGACGTGAACGCTATCAGCGCCTCGGCCACCGCCGCGCGTCGTTCCGGCGCGAGGTTCGTGGGGATGCCGAGGACGTAGCCGCCGACCGGCGCGAGCGGCGCCCCCTGCGGTCCGGCCGGATGCGGCAGGTAGCCGGTGTTTCCGTTCGCCGGCGACGTCTCGTCGAGTTCGAAGTAAGGCGCGAGCAGCGTGTAGCCGTAGGCCATCGCGACGCGCCCCGCGCCGTACGGGCGGACCCGTTCGTACCAGGACATCGATAGGATGTCGGGCGGCGAGAATTCGAGCAGCGCGAGGAGGTATTCAGCCGCCTCGAGCGAGCGCGGCGTGTCGATCGTCGGGCGATGCCGGCCTTCGTTCAGATCGTCGGTGTCGAAGCCGCCCGCGACCTCCGAGAGGTCCAGTATCGGCTGGCCGAAGTCGGCGCAGGTCATCAGGAACGTATGCCCGAGCGCCGTCCCGCGGGCGGCGTTCCAGGCGATACCGTAACGTCCGTGCGCGGGCGCGTGCAAGGCGCGGGCGGCCGCGAGCACGGCATCGGTCGTCGCCGGCGGCTCCAGTCCCGCCTCGGCGAAGAGGTCGGTGCGGTAGAAGAAGAGTTCGGGCGTCGTCTGGCTCGGCACGCCGTAGGGTCGGCCGCCCCAGTGCGCGCCGCGCCACCCTGCGATGTGGAAGTCACCCGGATCGAGGCGCGCGGTGTCCATGACCTCGTCGAGGGGCGTCAGGACGCCCGCCTCGACGAACTCCCCGATCCACGGCAGATCGACGGCGATGATGTCGTAGACCGAGTGGCGCCGTTCGGCATTGCGTAGCGCCTCGTAGCGCAGGCGGTCGATGGAAAAGGCGCGCTGCGCGATGGTGCAGCCGACGATCTGTTCGAACTGGCGCTTCAGCGCGCCCATGACCATGAAGGTCGGGTCGCCGTGGACGAGGATGCGCAGGCCGCCCGCGAGGTTCAGCGGCTGCGGCAGTACCTGCGGCGACTGGATGGCCTGGCCCGCCATGTACGAGCGGCCGTAATAGTAGTCGCCACCGTTCTTGTCGACGTCGCCGAATGTACCGGCGCCGAGCCGCAGTATCCGGTCCGAGAACTGCGACCACGCGTCGATCAAATCGGCACTGGGGTGCAGCGAGAAGCTCTTGCCGCTCCTGGTTCGCGGTCGTTGCTCGATCAGGCTCGCCGCCTTCATCTCGTCCAATCGCCGCATCGCGGTGGCGTAGGGAACGCCCGACGCCGCCGCGAGCGAGGAAGGCGTTACCGTCTTGCCTTCGAGATGGTTGCGGATCAGGTGCGTCGCCATCTTCAGAAACGGGTTCGGCGCGTAGAGCTCCAAGGCGGTTTCAAGCTCGAGCGTGAACCCATCGAGAAACTCGATGAGGCCCAGCATCCGTGCCCGCGCCCGCGGCGGAACCTTCATGTTTGCCGAACTCCAACCCCCCTCCTGTTGCGGCGCCCGACGACCCCGGTCCCTCGATCTGTCCGAAACGGATTTTTCTGTATCAGTCATCGTGCGCCCTTGACACTGTCCTCGTTGACGAGCCGGAAACACCGGCAAATCATCCATATTGGATACTATATTATCCGTATCGGACAAATTTGCGTGCCAGGATGCCGCTTACTATGCCCAGAGTGGATCCGTCCGCGGGCATCTGCGGAGAACGATTGCGTGCTCCAGGCAGGACCGGATGCACCGAAACCGAGGGAGGAACGACATGAAGAGAACGATGAAGGCGTTGTTTGGGTCGACGGCTCTGGTCGCCGCTGCGGGGATGGCTGCGGCGCAGGACGAGCCGGTGACCATCGGCATCACGCAGAACAATGTCGGCGTGGACAGCTATCAGACGACGTACGAGCAGGCGTTCGAGGCCGCGGCGGCCGAAAACCCGAACGTCGAGACGATCGTTCTCGACGCGGGCGGCGACGTCGCACGTCAAATCGCGCAGATCCAAGACCTGATCCAGCAGCGGGTTGACGCGATCATCATCTGGCCGACGAACGGGCAGGCCGTCGTCCCGGCGATCCGCATGGCGCACCAGCAGAGCATCCCGGTGGTCATCACCAACTCGAACATCGCCGAGGAGGGGATGGACTTCATCGCCGCCTTCTCGGGACCCGACAACATCACCCAGGGCGCGTATTCGGCCGAGCTGATGTGCGAGGCGATGGCCGAGGAAGGCCAGGACCCGGCGGAGGCCACGGGCCAGATCGTGCAGATCTCGGGCCAGCCCGGCTATACCACCGCGCTCGAGCGGCAGCAGGGCTTCGACGATCGCCTCGCCGAGGCTTGCCCCGGGGTCGAGATCGTGGAGACGCAGCCCGGCGACTGGAACCGCGAGAAGGCGCAGCGGGTGATGGAGTCGTTCCTGACCAAGTACGACGACATCGACGGCGTCTACTCGGGCGACGACAACATGGGCGTCGGCGCTCTGAACGCCGCCAAGGCCGCGGGCCGCGCCGAGGACATCGCCTTCATCGGCGCGACCAACTTCGCCGTAGGCTACGAGGCGATGGAGCGCGGCGAGTACTACGGCTCGATCTACCAGTCGCCGGTCGACGATGCCGAGGCGGCGCTGCAGACTGCGCTCGACGTTCTCGCGGGCGAGGAGGTGCCGAAGCTCAACTACTTCGACACCCCGAAGATCACGCAGGAGAACATGGGCGAGTTCGACAAGC
>CAYMRW010000275.1:0-3900 GCA_964392825.1 uncultured Rhodobacterales bacterium | reverse complement strand
TCACCTGGCTGATGCGCGTCGTCAGCACGCCGTAATAGGCGTTGGCCCAGAGCCACGCCGGCATCTGCTCCGCCGCGGGCGCGAGCTCGGTCGTCGACTGCACGAACTCGTCAAGAGCGGGCGGCACGTTCGGGTCGTCCGACTGGAACTGCAGCCCGGCCTCGATGACGCCCTTGTGGGCGGGCAGGAACAGCGTCCGCTCCGAGAAGTCCTTGACGACGTCCTCCTGCGCCAGCCACTCCATGAGCGTGGTGACCTCTTCGGGGTTCTCGGTGTAGCGCATGGCCAGAAGCGCGGCGCCGCCCGGCAAGCCCGAGCAGTGCGCGTCGCCGCAGGGCGAACCGACAGCAACCCAGTCGAACATGTCGCCGATCTTGGTGGAGAGGTTCGCGACCTGCCAGCTGCCCGAGTAGTAGAACGGCAGCTGCGCGTTGATGAAATCGTCCGCCGCGGCGCGGTAGGTGGTGCCGGCGGCGCTGACCCAGACCTCGGGCAGGTGCTGTCCGCTCTCGGTCCAGTCGACGAGCTGGCCCACGAATTCCTTCGTGCCCTCCTCGATGTCGGCGGGCATCCCCTCGTCGTTCCAATAGTTCGCGCCATAGGAGATGTTGGGACCGGTGATGCGGTGGCCCGAGCGGTCGATGGCGAACGCCGCGGGCAGCCGCTGGCTCTCGGCGACCTCGGTGGCGGCCGCCACCCACTCGTCCCAGGTCGCGTCCTCGCCCGGGATCTCGACCCCCGCCTGGTCGAACAGCGTCTTGTTGGCGAAGCCGCCCGTCAGCGTCAGCTGGGTCATGAAGCCCGGGATCATGTCCGACCCGTCGGGCCGCATCCAGTCGAGCTGGTCGCCGAAGTTCTCGCGGAAGTACTCGGGGTCGTCGAGGTAGGGGGTCAGGTCCAGCCAGTGCCGCGACAGATCCTTGATGTTGCTGGCGACGCGGGCGATGTCGGGGCCCTGTCCGGCCTCGAGCTGGATCGGCAGCTGCTCCTGTATGGTCTGGTAGGGAACGTTCTCAAAGATCACGTTGATCTCCGGATGCTCCTCCATGAAGCGGTCGAGGAGGTCCTGCATCACCTCGCCCTCGACCCCGTCGGAGTACCACATCAGCCGGACGTCGCCGGCGAGGGCCGGGGCGGTCGCCATGGCGAGGGCGGCCGCGGCGGTCAGAGTCTTCATTCCCATGTGTTCCTTCCACTCCCTGATCGGCCGTACCCTAACACGGCTTCAGCCGATGGGTAGCCGCCGGGGACTGCGCCGCCCGCTCCGCCCGCGAGCCGTCGGCGGCGGGCCTATTCGGCGGCGAGCGCGCTCTGGGCGCAGAAGCACGATGCCGCAACGGTATGGTCCGCCCGCGCCTGGGCGAGATCGAGCCGCTGGCGGACGTGCACGATCTCCGCGGTCTCGCCGCGCGCCTCCAGGCAATCGTGCAGGCCCTTGAGGCTCCAGACGTTGTCGGGGTGGATCGTCGCCCGGCTGAGGCGTCCGCCGAGGCCCAGGTCCTCGCGGAACACCGCCTCGGCCTCGCCGTGGCGTCCCTGCTCGAGGAGAAGGGCGCCGAGCGCGTGGCGGGTGGGCTGCATCCAGCCCCAGGGCTCGTCGTAGGGCAAGGCGTCGTCGAGCGCGGCCGACCGGCGGAGCGCGGCGAAGGCGGCGTCGACCTCGCCCTTGCGGTAGAGGATCTCGCCCCGCAGCATCTCCGCCCCGATCGCCAGGAGGTCGACGACGCGATTGTTGTGCAGCAGTCGGGTCTCGGGCACCCGGGCCATCGCGGCGAGGTACGATGCCTCCTCGGCCTCGGCGCGCTGGACGTCCCCCAGCGCCGCATGGGCGACGCCGCGGGCGTAATGCACGTTCGCCGCGAGGGTACAGTAGAGGTCGGGATCCGCGGGCAACTCGAGCGCCGCGGCCTCGCGCCAGCGGCCGAAGCGGACGAGGACGTGGGGTTCGAAGCTCAGGTAGCTCTCGAAGTAGTCGGCCATGGGCGGGCTCTCGACCCTCAGCATCTCCTCCGGCACCGTCGCCCAGGCGCCGCGCACGGCCCTGAGCGCGGGCTCGATCTGGCCAAGGAACAGCGCGCCGTAGATGACGAAGTGGTAGTCGTGCAGCCGGTAGCCCGAGTAGATATTGAACGGCCCCTTGTCGCGCCAGAACTTCTCGTCGGCCGCGACCGCCACCTCGTTCCAGTGCACGACGTTCTGGTACTGACCGCAAAGGACGTCGATGTGCGTTGGCATGTGCACGAGATGGCCGGCATCGGGGACCAGCGTGCGCAGGACGTCGCCCGCCTTCATCGCCCGCTCGGGTACCGGCGACATCTCCATCAGGTGAACGTAGAGGTGCAGGATGCCGGGGTGCCGCATGGCCGCGGGGTCGTCGGCCATCGCCTCCTCGAGAACGGTCTGCGCCTCTTCGGTGGCGGCGCCTTCGGCCGGACCGCCCGACTGCAGATCCCACATCTTCCAGGGCGTGAGGTTCAAAAGCGCCTCGGCGAAGATCGCGCGAACCTCGAGGCTCTCGGGATGCGCGCGGAAGGCGGCGCGCATCGCCTCGGCGAAATCGCGGTCCCAGGCAGCCATGTCCTCGATCGGATCGGTCTGCGGGTATCGCGCGGGCAGGGCGCCGATCAGCGCCGCCTCCCAGGGTGCGCAGCCCGCGGCATGCGCCGCCGCGGCGCGCGCCGCCGCATGCCCGGCCGCGAGGGCCTGGGCCCGCCCCGCGTCGTCGAAGAGGTCCCAGGGCATGTTGTAGTTCGGGCCCGAGGCATAGCCGATGCCCCAGTGCGCCATGGCGCAGCCCTGGTCCGCTTCGAGCGCCCGCTGGAAGCAGGCTACCGCCTCCTCGTGGTTGTAGCCGTAGGTCCAGAGAAGGCCGCGATCGAACCAGCGTTGCGCCTCGGGCGACGTCGTCGTCACCGGAAAGCCATGGTCCCCCAGGTCGTATCGGTACTCCGTCATGCGCCGCCCCCCCAAGGTCCACCCGTGAAGGGAGGGTAACACGACGAGCCGATTTCCGACACCGGGCGGGGCGCCGGCGGCGGCCGTTGTCAGGTCATGTCGCCTGAGGCATCCGCGCCGCCGAGCGTCCGCAGGAGCGGATCGACACGGTCGCGCACCGCCCGGGCCGCCTTCTCGCGCACCGGCCCGTAGCCGCGGATGTCCTGCGGCGCCGCGACGATCTGGCCGCAGAGGTCCGCCGTCTCGGGCGCGTGGCGCCGCTCGACGAGATCGAGGGCCCCGTCGAACCACGCGAGAAGTTCGCGGTCGAGCTTGCGGTCATGGCTGCGGGCGAACGGATCGAGCGCCGAACCGCGCCGCCCGCGGAGTGCCGCCATCCGGCGCATCACCGGCGTCAGCCAGGGTCCGAGCCGCACCTTGCGCGGCCGCCCCCGCGCATCGGTCCCCGTGGGCAGCATCGGCGGCGCCATGTGGTAGGTCACCTTGACGTCGCCCTCGAACTCCCGCTGCAGGCGATCGAGGAACCCGGTCTCGGTGTGCAGCCGCGCCACCTCGTACTCGTCCTTGATCGCCATCAGGCGGAAGAGCGAGACGGCGGCGTCCCGCACCAGCGCCTCGGCGTCGCCGGGGAGCGCCGCGCGCAGCCGCTCGATGCGGGCGCGATAGCGCTCGGCATAGGCGGCATCCTGGTAGTCGGTCAGGAACTCGACCCGACGTGCCACGATCTCGTCGAGCGTCGGCGGCGCCTCGGGCGCCGTGTCGATCAGCGCTTCGGGGGCATGCGCCATCATCCGGCCGAGATCGAAGGCGCGCGCGTTGCGCTCCACCGCCGTGCCGTTGAGCAGGATCGCCTGCTTCAGCGCCGCGTCGCTCACCGGGACGAGACCCATCTGCCAGGCGCAGCCGAGCAGGATGACGTTGGCGAAGACGCTGTCGCCGAGGAGC
>CAYMRW010000274.1:0-3915 GCA_964392825.1 uncultured Rhodobacterales bacterium | reverse complement strand
AGATCGTCAACCCCCGCGACGCCATCCTCGAGGTCACCTCGACGGCGATCTGCGGTTCGGATCTGCATCTCTACGACGGAGTGATCCCGGGCATGATGGCAGGGGACATCGTCGGCCACGAGTTCATGGGGCGCGTCGTCGACGTCGGCCCCGAGAGCACGCTCGAGAAGGGGCAGCGGGTGGTCGTGCCCTTCACGATCTCCTGCGGCAGGTGCTTCTTCTGCGAGAAGGAACTCTACTCGGCCTGCGACAACTCGAACCCGGTCGAGAAGCAGGACATGTCGGAAAAGCTCTACGGCCATGCGACCAGCGCTCTTTTTGGCTACAGCCATCTGACCGGCGGCTACCCGGGCGGTCAGGCGGAGTACGTCCGCGTGCCTTTCAGCGACGTCGGCCCGATCGTGATCCCCGACGGCCTCGACGACGACCAGGTGCTGTTTCTGTCCGACATCCTGCCGACGGGCTGGATGGGCGCCGAGAACGCCGACATCGAGGAGGGCGACACGGTCGCCGTCTGGGGCTGCGGGCCCGTCGGCCTCTTCGCCGTGCAGTCGGCGCTGCTGATGGGCGCCGGCCGCGTCATCGCCATCGACGAGTATCCGACGCGGCTCGACCTCGCCCGCAGGCTCGGTGCCGAGACGATCGACTTCCGCCGCACCCGCGTCCTCGAGGCGCTGATGGAGATGTCGGGCGGCCTCGGCCCCGACGCGGTCATCGACGCCGTGGGCATGGAGGCGCACGGCATGGCGCCAGACACGATCCTCGACAACATCAAGCAGAACGTCGGCATGGGGGCCGACAGCGCCCACGCGCTGCGCGAGGCGCTGATGGCGGTGCGAAAGGGCGGCCGCGTCTCGATGCCGGGCGTCTATGGCGGCTTCGTCGACAAGTTCCCGCTCGGCGCGCTGATGGAGAAAGGGCTGCAGTTGCGCACCGGCCAAACGCACGTGCAGCGGTACCTAAAGACGCTCCTGCAGAAGATCGGCGACAGCGAGATCGACACCACCTTCCTCATCTCGCATCGCCTGCCGCTCGAGGAGGGGCCTCGCGGCTACGAGAACTTCCGCTTCAACCAGAACGAATGGACGAAGGTGGTGCTGAAGCCCGGCATGGCCTCGGCCTGACCGAAGGCGACCGCGGGCCGCTGCCAGGATCGACGGCGGGACGCGGTGCCCGCCGCCGCCTCGCCGGCGACGGGCCCGGTTCGATCTCAGCCGCGCCCGGTCTTGTCCTGCAGCGCCTCGATGCGCTCGGACGCCCTGGCCTTCGTCAGATCCGGATCGAAATCCTCGCCGGCCTCCTCGGACAGAGTCTTGAGATAGCTGGCCTGGGCCCCGGTCATGGGCTCGTCGCCGGTCACCCAATCCTCCACGGGCTTCTCGGCATTGCCGGCGCCGGTCTTCTTCGGCATCTCGTTCGCATTCTCGGACATCGGTTTCTCCACCTTTGTTCCTACAATGTTCCGGCGGCAGCCCGGTTCCCTCGAACCTCGAGCCCGCGCCCTGTCGCATCCAGAATTCGGTAGGTGCGCCGACGTGGCTGACGGTCACCGGAGTGTGCGCCCCGAGCGGACGCGCTCGGCGCCGTCATCCGGCGTCGCGATCAAGGCGGGCGCGTCGCGCCGGCTCGCCCTCGCCGGCGCCCCGGGTCGACGCAGGAGCCACCGGGGGAGACGTCTGCGCCTCTGACGCGGACCTGCCGTCGTCAGAGCCGGGTTTCGAGGAACTCGGTCAGCGCCTCCCAGGACTCGCGGTCGGCCTCGAGATCGTAGTCGTCGGATCCGAACACGGTGAAGCTGTGCCGGGCTCCGCCGTAGAGCTGCGCCTCGTGATCGACGCCCGCCGCCTCCAGTTCGGAGACGAGCTGTGCCAGATCGGCGGGTCCCGAGACGGGGTCGGCGGTGCCGTGCAGCAGCAGGATCTTGGTGTTGGCCTGGCTGTAGTCCTGCCCCTGCGGCGTGCCCAGCCCGCCGTGGAAGCTGACCTTGCCCACGGTCTCGAATCCTGCCCGCGCCGCCTCGAGCACCGCGGCGCCCCCGAAACAGTAGCCGATGATCACGACGCGCTCGTCGCCGACCGCCCGCGCCTCGGCGAGGCTCGCTTCGAGCCGCGCCCGAAACATCTCGCGGTCGGCGTAGAGTTCGCCCGATCGCTCGCGGTTCTCCTCCGGGCTCTGGGGCATGTTCTCGACACCATAGACGTCGGCCGCGAACGCGGTGTAGCCCATCGCCGCCAGCATGTCGGCGCGGCGACGCTCGTAGTCGGTCAGGCCATCCCAGTCGTGGATGATGACGACGGTGCCGCGGCTCTCGTCGATATTGGTGTTGCGCGCGACGTAGGCCTCAAACTCGGTGTCGCCCACGCTGTAGCGGTGGCTTTCGCCGGTGATCTCGGCATGCGCGGCCCCCGCGGCGAGCGAGGCGGCGATCAGTGTGCGGAGCATTCGGTCTCTCCCTTGCAGTAACGCGGTGCCGCTGGCGGTTTGCCGCGGTGAAGCGCTATCTAGGCGCCCGGTGGCGCATGTCCCGTGTCGGCAGCCTTCGGCAAACGCGCCACCCCGCATGACCACCCCGCGAAGTCCCCGGCCCGGGGGCGAGCGACCGCGAGGTCCGGCGCCGGCCGGCGGCGTCGCCGTTCGCGGCCTCGACCCCGATCGCGGGGTGGCGTGGCCCATCCGGCGAGCCCGGCGGCTGCGCCGCGATGTTGTCCCCCGCGCCGTCGGGGCCCTAGCGTTCGCGCGGCCGGCCGCGAGCGGGGCTCTCCTTAAGCAGGCCGCCGACCCCCATCGCGGCGATCTCCCGGTCGCCGACCTCGAGACCCGCGGCGATCCGCTCGAGCACCCAGTCGGCGCCGTTCAGCGCCGGAGAGCGGGCGCAGCCCGGCAGACCGATCACCGGCCGTCTTCCGAGCCGCCCGACGAAGAGGAGGTTTCCGGGGTCGACCGGCATGCCGAAGCGCCCGACCTCGCCGCCCGCCAACCGCACGGCCTCGGGTGCCACGTCCCGCGGGTCCGACGTCGCCGAGGCGGTGAGGATCAGCACCAGATCGGCCTCCGCCGCCGTCAGCGCGGCCGCCAGCGCCGCCTCGTCGTGCGGCACCCGGACGGTTCGGGAAAGCGTCATGCCGAGCGCGTCGAGCCGGGCGCGCATCGCCTGCTCGCCCTTGCCCGGTCCGTCCTTAAGCGTCGTCTCGATCAGCACCGCGTCCTGCAGGACCACGGGTGCGACGCGCAGGGCCGCCTCGGCGTGCCGCGCGGCCGCCTCCACCGCAGCCGCGGGCACGCCGTAGGCGATCACCTTCACCGTTCCCACGAGCAGGCGGTCGCGCGTGACCGCGAAAGGCGGCAGGACGGCGAAGGTCAGCATCGGATCGACGGCGTTCAGCGCGCCGATCCGGTCGGGGTCGTAGACAAGCACGCCCGGCCCGACCGCATAGACGTTGACCCGGCCGGTCCGCGCCGCGGTCAGCCGGAGGCCCGACGCCGCCTCGTCGGGGACGAGCGCGCGCGCCAGCCGCTCGGCCGCGGCGTCTTCGCCGAGGTCGTCCGCGCCGAGCCGCGCCACCGTCACCCGCTCGACACCCGCCCGGCGCAGCGCCTCGATATCCGTCTCGGCGAGGACGGTGCCCTTCTTCAGCCGCGTATCGCCGAACCTCAGTCCGTGCGCGAGGATCCCGCCCTCCGCCTCCGTCACCGGCACCGGCCCGAACTCCATGCCCTACGCCTCCCCGCCCGGCCGATCCGGCGTTCCGAACCCCGTGACGTGATCGAGCGCCGCCGCGACATGCACGTCGACCCCGTCGACGAGGGGAAGGACCGCCGCGCGGGGCAGGAGCAGCGGCAGCTCGGTGCACGCCAGAACGGCCGCCTCGGCGCCCAACTCCGCGACCTCCGCGATGGCCGCGTCGAGCGCCCGGC
>CAYMRW010000273.1:0-3975 GCA_964392825.1 uncultured Rhodobacterales bacterium | reverse complement strand
TCGGGCCCGACCGCGGGCCGGTCATGGGGGTGCCGTTCATCGAGTTCCTGGCCCCTGGCATCCTGATGATGACGGTGATCCAGAACGCCTTCGCCAACACCTCTTCGTCGATCGTGGTCGCCAAGGTGCAGGGTAACATCGTCGACACGCTGATGCCGCCGCTCTCGGCGGCGGAGCTGATCGCGGGCTACATCGCCGGCGGCATCGCCCGCGGGCTCGTCGTCGCCGTGGTGATCTTCGCCGCCATGCTGGCGCTGCTCGGCATGCAGATCGCGCATCCGCTCGTGGCGCTCCTCTTCGTCGTCCTCGGAAGCGCGTTTCTCGGCGGGCTCGGCATCGCCGCAGCGATCTTTGCCAACAAGTTCGACCAGATGGCAGCGATCACCAACTTCGTCATCACGCCGCTCGCGTTCCTGTCGGGCACGTTCTACTCGATCGAGCGGCTGCCCGGCTGGATGCAGGCGCTGAGTCACGCGAACCCCGTCTTCTACCTCATCGACGGGGTGCGCTACGGCGTCATCGGCCGCTCGGACTCGTCGCCGGTCCTCGGTTTCGCCGTATGCCTCGTGGCGACGGCCGGCGTCCTCGTTCTCTGCTGGTGGTGGTTCCGCCAAGGCTACCGGCTCAAGCCGTGAGCCGAAGGGCGGCGGTCGATGCCTTGGCCCTGGTCGTGTTCTTCACGGTCGTGGCCGGGGCGGCCGAGCTGCTGATCGCGGGGCTCGCGCCGCGGCAGGTCCTGATCTCGCGCTCCGCCACCATTCCCGTCCTTGTCCTGACCGGGCGGCCCTACGGCCTCTGGCGGGACGCGATCCTCACGAGGACGAGTGCCCGCGGGCGCGGGCGGGCGGCGATCCTGGCGGCCGATACCGTGGCCCTGCTGTCGTTCCAGGTGCCGATCTACGCCGCAATTCTCGCCATCGCCGGGGCGGCGCCGGACCAGATGATCCGGGCGCTCGCCGCGGCGGCGGTCGGCATGCTGATCCTCGGGGGCCCGTACGGCGTCTTTCTCGACTGGGTGCGGCGCAGGGCTGGCGTCGCGCCCCGGTCCGCGCTAAGAGCCCGGCCATGACAGGGATGCCGAGACCTCTCCGACGTCGCGCCTGACCGGTTGCCGACCTTGCAGGCGGCGATCCTTTCCCCGTCCGTCCCGCGTCATTGACACCCCGAGACCCCCGCGCCCCAATGCGCCTCGCCCGAGAGGAGTGACCGCCCGTGATCCCCCCCGTCATGCCGACCTACAACCGCGCGCCCCTCGAGTTCGTCCGGGGCGAGGGCGCCTGGCTCGAGACCGGGGACGGCACGCGATACCTCGACCTGGCGGCAGGGATCGCGGTCAACGCGCTCGGTCATGCGCATCCGGTGCTGGTCGAGGCGCTGACGGCCCAGGCGGCGCGGCTCTGGCACGTGTCGAACCTCTACACGATCCCCGAGCAGGCGCGCCTGGCGGAAAAGCTCGTCGAGGCCACCTTCGCCGACACCGTCTTCTTCACCAACTCGGGGACGGAGGCGTGCGAGCTCGCCGTCAAGATGGTCCGTCGCTACTGGCACGACCGCGACGAGGATCGGACCGAGATCGTGACCTTCTCCGGCGCCTTCCACGGCCGCTCTTCCGCCGCCATCGCCGCGGCCGGTTCGGCCAAGATGACGGACGGATTCGCGCCCCTGCTGCCCGGCTTCCGCAACGTGCCTTTCGGCGATCACGACGCCACGCGGGAGGCGATCACCGCGGCGACCGCCGCCGTGCTGATCGAGCCGATCCAGGGCGAGGGCGGCATTCGCGTCGTGCCCGACCAATGCCTGAAGGGCCTGCGCGATCTCTGCGACGCGACGGGCGCGCTCCTCATCCTTGACGAAGTGCAGTGCGGCATGGGCCGAACCGGGCGCCTCTTCGCGCACGAATGGGCGGGGATCGCGCCCGACATCATGATGGTCGCCAAGGGCATCGGCGGCGGCTTCCCCCTCGGCGCGGTTCTGGCCACCGAGGCAGCCGCTGCACCGATGCGGGCGGGCTCGCACGGGTCGACCTATGGCGGGAACCCGCTCGGCTGCGCCGTCGGCTGCGCGATGATGGACATCGTGGCCGACCCGGCGTTCCTCGCCGACGTCTCGCGGCGGGCCGGGTACCTGCGACAGCGGCTCGAGGGGCTGGTCGCCGGGCATCCCGACGTCTTCGAGGCGGTGCGGGGGTCCGGGCTCATGCTCGGGCTGAAGGCGCGCGTCCCGGCGCGGGACGTGGTGTCGGCCGGCTACGACGCCCGCGTGCTGACGGTGCCGGCGGCCGACGAGGTCGTCCGCATCCTCCCCGCCCTGACGATCTCGGAGGCGGAGATCGCCGAGGCCGCCCGGCGCCTCGATCATGCGGCCTCCGCCGTTCGCGCGTCGGCGGCGGCCTGAGCGCTCCCGCGTTCGACGAAGACGCCCGTTCCAGGGCCCACAAGCCGAAGGGAAAGGCGCGATGCCCGATTTCCTCGACATCCACACCACCGATCCGGCCGACCTGCAGGCGATGATCTCCGCCGCGCGCGAGATGAAGCACCTGCGCCGCGAACGCCCGCGGGGGACGCCCGACGACGAGCAGGCGCTGGCCGGTCGGATGGTGGCGCTGATCTTCGAGAAGCCCTCGACGCGCACGCGGGTCAGCTTCGACGTCGGCGTGCGGCAGATGGGGGGCGAGACCATGGTGCTCTCGGGCGCCGACATGCAGCTTGGCCACGGCGAAACCATCGCCGACACCGCACGGGTGATGAGCCGCTACGTCGATCTCATCATGATCCGCACCTTCGACCCGGGCGTGATCGAGGAGATGGCCGAGCACGCGACGATCCCCGTCATCAACGGCCTGACCGACGCCAGCCATCCCTGCCAGATCATGGCCGACGTGATGACCTACGAAGAGCATCGCGGGCCGATCCGCGGGGCGAAGGTGGTCTGGACCGGCGACGGCAACAACGTCTGCTCCTCGTGGCTGCACGCCGCCGGGCGCTTCGGCTTCGACCTGACCTTCACCGGCCCGGAGCCGCTCGACCCCGACGGCAAGGCCGTGGCGTTCGCCAAGGGCCAGGGGCGCAACGTGGTGATCGAGCGCGATCCGCGACGGGCGGTGGAGGGGGCCGACATCGTCATCGCCGATACCTGGGTCTCGATGCATGACGCCCAGTCGGCCCGGGAGCGGCGGCACAACCTCCTGCGTCCCTACCAGGTCGACGCGGACCTGATGCGGGCCGCCGGACCCGACGCGGTCTTCATGCACTGCCTGCCGGCGCACCGGGGCGAGGAGGTGACCAACGAGGTGATGGACGGACCGCAATCCGTGGTCTGGGACGAGGCCGAGAACCGCCTTCACGCGCAGAAGGCGATCCTGCGCTGGTGCCTCGGCGTCTGAGGCCCCGTGCGCGGCGCCAGTGTACGCCGGCGGCCTCCCCGGAGCCGCGAGTGGCCGTCGACGTCGACCGCCCGGGTCACGGCCGGGGCTTGGCCCGGAGGGTCGGGGCGGCGGCCGTCGGATCCTCCGGCCAGGGGTGCTTCGGGTAGCGGCCGCGCATGTCGCGTCGGACGTCGGAGTAGGAGCTTGCCCAGAAACCCGGCAGGTCGGATGTCACCTGCACCGGCCGGCCCGCGGGCGACAGGAGCGTGATGCGCAGGGGACGGCCGCCGACCACCGGGTGGCGGGTGACGCCGAAGAGCTCCTGCAGCCGCAGAGACAGCTCCGGCCCGTCCTCAGCGTAGTCGATCGGCACGGACCGGCCGAGCGGCGTCGTGAACGCCGCCGGCGCGATCCCGTCGAGCGCCTGGCGCCCGGGCCAGTCGAGCGTCGCCTCGAGCGCCGGCAGGAGGTCGAAGGCGCGCCACGCTTCGACCGTCCGGACGCCGGAAAGGTGGGGGGCGAGCCAGGCGTCGAGGTCGGCCATCAGCGCGCCGTCGGAGAGGTCGGGCAGGTCCGCGCCCGCCGCGCGCGCCCAGGCGTCGCGGGCGGCG
>CAYMRW010000272.1:0-3982 GCA_964392825.1 uncultured Rhodobacterales bacterium | reverse complement strand
CGCATCGCCCGCGGCGGCTGGGAGCTTCTGTCGGTCGAGGGCATCTTCGACGCCGGTGGGCTCGACGGCCGCCGCGCCAGCGCCGGCCAGTTCTTCCTGAGGTTCTGATGAGCGGGCAGCGCCTCGTCCTCGCCGGCGTGCTCGCCGTCGTCGGGATCCTGATCGTCGCCGCGCTCGGCCTGTTCCTCAACCTGCCGGACGCCGGCGCCTTCGACGCCCGGGTGGAGCGCATCTTCGTCGAGAATACCGACCTGACCACGCCGCGGGACATCCGCCTGCTCGAGATCCTGGCGCAGTCGGGCACCGCCTTCGCCGACGTGCTGACAAGCTATCGCATGGTCATCTTCGTGCTGCTCGTCTCCAGCACCGCGCTCCTCGTCGCGGCGCTGACCTTCCTCGTCCTGATGGTCAACCAGAACCGCCGGATGACCGAGATCGAGCGCCAGGGCATCCGCGTCGCCAGTCTCGTCATCAATCGCGGCGAGAACGCCGTCCAGCTCAACGACCTCGACTTCAAGCTGACACCGGCCGCGCTCGAGACGCTGTCGGTGCTGGCCGAGGCGCGGATGGACGACGACATCTTATCCGGCGCCGAGATCGAGGCGGTGATCTCCGGCCGCGCCTCGAGCGAATGCGATGAAAGCGCGGGTGCCACCCGCATCAAGCGACTGCGTGATGCGCTCGGCAACCAGATCGTCGCCGAGCTTCTGGTCAAGACGGTGGCACGCCGCGGCTACATGCTGGCCGTCGACCGCCGCGCCATACGCGTGGAATGAAAACGGCCGCCGGAACACCGGCGGCCGATCCGTTCAACCAGCTTTTCGGGAAGCGATCAGCTCTCGCCGCCACCCTCGGCCAGCGAGTGGAGGTAGGCAATGACGTTCAACGCGTCCTCTTCCGAGCGAACGCGATAGCTCATCTTGCCGCGCGCCCGCGAATCGTCGAGGACCTCGCGGAGGTAGCCTGTCGGATCCTGCAGATAGGCCGCCAGTTCCTCCTCGTTCCAGTTCAGGCCCTGCTCCCCGGCCGCGACGAGGTCGTCGCCGTAGTTGAAGCCCTCGACGATGCCGGCCTGCCGACCGACGACACCGTAGAGATTGGGACCGGTCTGTGCGTTGCGGCCGGCGAGCGTCTCGCCAGCCTCGTTCTCAACCACATGACACGTCTGGCACTGGCGGAACACGTCCTCACCGGCGCTGGCGTCGCCCGACATGTCCTGTGCCATGGCGGGCATGGCGAGCGCCGACATTGCTGCAGCGACGAGTGATATTCTCATACTTCCTGTCCTCCCGTTGAGAGACGCGATGATCAATTCTGCATTCCCGGACCTAGGGCCGAGGCTCTAGCGAACAACGACTTTGCTGCGCCCCGCGTTCCCTGGCCGGTATCAGGCAACTTGTCGCGCGAGGGCGCACCGCCGCCAGAGGCTCTCGAGCGCCTCGACGAGGAGGTCGATGTCGGCGTCGCTATGCAATGGCGAGGGCGTGATACGCAATCTCTCGGTGCCGTGGGGGACCGTGGGATAGTTGATCGGCTGGACGTAGATGCCCCAGTCCTGCATCAGCACGTCCGAGATCATCCGGCACTTCACCGGGTCGCCCACCATCACCGGAATGATGTGGCTGGGGTTCGGCAGGTGCGGGATGCCCATGCGGTCGAGCCGCGCGCGCACCTTCGCCACCCGGTCGCGCTGCCGCGCCCGCTCGATCTGGCTGACCTTCAGGTGTCCGATCGCCACCCGCGCCGCTGCCACCACCGCCGGCGGCAGCGCCGTCGTGAAGATGAAGCCCGACGCGAACGACCGCACGAAGTCGCAGAGCGCCGCCGACCCGGCGATGTAGCCGCCGAAGCAGCCGTAGGCCTTGCCGAGCGTCCCCTCGATCAGGGTGATGCGGTCCATCAGCCCCTCGCGCTCGGCGACGCCGCCGCCGCGCGGCCCGTAGAGGCCGACGGCGTGCACCTCGTCGAGGTAGGTCATCGCGCCGTGCTTCTCGGCGACGTCGCAGATCTCGGCGATGGGCGCGATGTCGCCGTCCATCGAGTACACGCTTTCGAACGCCACGATCTTCGGCCGGTTGCCCACCGCGGCGAGCTTGGCGTCGAGGTCCTCGGGGTCGTTGTGGCGCCAGATCACCTTGTCGGCGCGGCTGTGCCGGATGCCCTCGATCATCGAGGCGTGGTTCAGCGCGTCCGACAGGATCACGGCATCGGGCAGACGGCTGCCGAGCGTGGACAGCGCCGCCCAGTTCGACACGTAGCCCGTGGAGAACAACAGTGCCGCCTCCTTACCATGCAGGTCGGCAATGTCGGCCTCGAGGAGCACATGATGGTGCGTGTTGCCCGAAATGTTGCGCGTGCCGCCCGCGCCGGTGCCGCAGGCGCGCGCGGTGTCCACCATCGCCTGCACGACCGCCGGGTTCTGTCCCATGCCGAGATAGTCGTTCGAGCACCAGACCGTGACCTCGTCGGGCCCCCGCCCGTGGTGGCGTGCCTGCGGGAACGCGCCGCAGCGGCGCTCGAGGTCGGCGAAGATGCGGTAGTCCCCGCGTGCCTTGAGATCGTCGAGCTGCGTCCGGAACAACCGCTCATAGTCCATGGGTCTTCTCCCCCAGTGTCTTGGGCGCCGGAATCATCCAGCGCCAGAGTTTGGCATCGGGCAACGGTAGAACCATCAGCCAGTGTTCGAGCAGCGCCAGCGCCGTCAGCACGGCGAGGATCGCGAATCCCACGGCCTCCGCCGCCGTCGCCGCTGCGGCGAGATGCGCAATCCACCAGGCCACCGCCAGCGCCAGCGCCGTCACCGAGATCGGGAACAGCCAGTTGAGCCGTCGTTGCCGGAAATGGCTTGGCAGGTGCGCGAGCGGGGCGGGCAGGAACTCGACGTTCACCCGCGGCACGCCGAGGAAGATGTTCAGCTTGGCCGAGATCCGCGCAGCAAACAGCACCGCAAAGGTCCAGAACGCCACCGTGTTGACGGCGCCGGCCGACGCCAGCGCGACGAGGAGCAGCGCCGCGACAAGCGTCAGTTCGTGCCAGGCGACTGTGTCCCAGGCCCGCTTCAGCCGGTCCCATCCCCGCGTTCCCGGTGGACAGGCGAGGCGCGATGGGCCGGTGACGATGCCGGACAGGAACGCGAGCTCGATCCAGCCCCAGATGGCGATGGCCGAAAGGAACCCCGCGTAGGCCCCCGCGACGTCGTTGCGTCCGAGCGACCACCCGAGACCGAGCACCCCGGCGACCAGAAGCGGTACGCCGAAGAACACGTTGCGCCCGTGCGCGGCCGGGTGGCCGCGATCCGCGTGCCGCACCGCGCACAGGATCGCCCCGGTCGAGAACCACCACACGAAGAGCGTGGCGAGCGCCGCGGCGCCGACGATCCCGCTCACGGCGCGTACGCCGGGGGGCGCCGCCGAACGCCGCACCCACCTTCATCTTTCCCCAAATATCCTCGCCGAAGGCCGGCACGCCGCCAGCCACCGTCACGACGAGGATATCGAGGCACCCGCGCCATCAGTAGGCGGGCTCGAGCCGCACGCTTGCGGGCGGCGTGTTGCGGATCACCGGGATCGTGTAGAGCCCGACGAACGCCGCCGCCGCCCGCGCACCGGCAGCGGCCTTGCCCAGCGCCCCGGCGATCCCGCCGCGCTTCCGCGCCGCGTCCATGGCGCGGAACGCCCGCTCCATCCGGTCGAGGTTCGGCCGCCAGCGCGGGTGGTCGATGTCGAGCTCGACCGGGAATACCTGACGCGCGATCGCGCTCGTCTTGCGGAACACCTCCTGGTCGTACCAGTCGATGTCGACGCCCAGCGCCTCGTGGAACTTCGGCCGCGCGTGGTCGCGCACCCACATCGTCGAATAGACCGCCGTCAGGAAGAACCGGATCCAGAGCTTGCTGGTCCAGCTCTCCGTGATCTTCGGGTCGGTCCGCATCAGGAGGGCGAAGGCCTCTCCGTGGCTGAACTCGTCGTTGCACCACTCCTTG
>CAYMRW010000271.1:0-3988 GCA_964392825.1 uncultured Rhodobacterales bacterium | reverse complement strand
AGAACCACGACCCGCCGAGGGCGACCGCCGCCAGCGCCTCGACGTCGTACCAGCCGAGCATGACCGTGTCGGTGATCTGGACCGCGACCTGCGCGAGATTGCCGCCGATCAGCGGCACGCCGAGCTTGAGCGTCTCGGCGAAGTGGCTCCTGAGCGAGCCGGAGGCATGGGGTTCGTAGGCGGTCGCCATGGTGCCCGGCGCTTACGCCCGACGTCGTGCCCGCGGCAAGGCGGATGTCGCGCGCGGCGTCGCATGGGCCTAAGCGAGCACGGGAGCCAGCCGCGCGATCGGAGCCATGGAACAATAGGCGGCGTCGCGCCCTACACCATCGCCGCTGTGTGCGGGGCCCCGCGAGGCGCTTTCGAAGTGTCGTCGGGACGCATAGATTGCGGGTACAAGGACAGGGAGAGAAAGATGAGCCTCGTGAAGACACTCGCCAAGGTTGCCGTCGGCGCCGCGGTCGCCAAGGGCGTGAACGAGATCGCCAGAAGCCGCGCCGGCAAGGGCTCGGTGCTCGACGGCTTGCGCCAGTCGGGATCGTCCCGCGGCGGAATCGAGGGCATGCTGGGACAGGTCCTCTCAGGACGCGGCGGTTCCACCCGGAGCGGCGGGCTCGGCGGCCTGCTTGAGTCGCTGTCGCAGTCGTCGCGCCCGCAGGCGCCGCAGACCGGGGCCGGTGCGACGACGCCCGAACCGCCGCGCGGGAGCCTCGGCGACCTCCTCAACCAGTCCTTCCAGGGCTACGGGGAACCCGAGGACACTCCGACGCCGCGCGAGGAGGAGCACGCCGCGCTGCTGCTGCGCGCCATGATCATGGCGGTCAAGGCGGACGGCAGGATCGACCAGGGCGAGCAGAAACGCCTGATGGACCACCTCCAGGACGCCGATCAGAGCGAGATGGCCTTCGTCGAGGAGCAGCTGCGCGCCCCGGTCGATCCGCAGGCCCTGGCCGCCGAAACGCCGGAGGGCCAGCGCGCGCAGGTCTACCTCATGTCGATCATGGCCATCGACATCGACAGCGAGGCGGAGCGCCGGTATCTGCGCGATCTGTCCTCGGCCCTCGATCTCGACGCGGCGACGGTCACGGCCATTCACGAACGCCTCGGGGTGCCGGCGCCCGCGTGATCGCGAACGGGTCGGTGCGGCGCGCGGGAAGCATGCCTGCGTGCCGCACCATCATTCAGGTGGCGCCCGGACTTTGATGAGTGGCGGCGTCGTCATCTGGCTCGCTTTTCTGGGCTTCGTCAGCCTCGGTCTGCCCGACGGACTGATCGGGGTTGCATGGCCGTCCGTGCACGCCGCGGTGTCGGTTCCCCTCGATGCGCTCGGCACGCTCGTCGCCGTCACCATCGCGGGGTATCTCGCCTCGAGTTTCGCGGCGGGCCCCCTGATCCGGCGCATGACGCTCGGAACTGCGCTCGCCGGCGCGACGGCGTTGGCGGCGCTCGCGCTTCTCGGGATCGCGCTCTCGGCGGCATGGCCGCTGGTGCTTCTCGCCGGCGCGCTCTCCGGTCTCGCCGGCGGCGTCGTGGATGCCGGCCTGAACGCCTATGGGGCCCGCCACTTCAGCGGCCGGACCATGAACTGGCTGCACGCTTCATGGGGCTTCGGCACGACGCTCGGGCCGTTGATCGTGACGGCGGCGCTCGACCTGGGGCTTGGCTGGCGCTGGAGCTACGGCGCGGCGGCGACGGCCCAAGGCGCGCTCGCACTTGTCTTCCTTGCGAACAGGCAGCGTTGGCGAGACCCCTCGATCACGGACGCGGCTTTCGCGCCCAGCAGCTTTCGCGGCACGCTCGGGCAACCGTCGGTCTGGCTGGGGATGGCCGTGTTCTTCGTCTATTCGGGCGTCGAGCTCGCCGTCGCGCACTGGAGCTACTCGCTGCTAACGCTCGGACGCGGCATGGACGAGACGATCGCCGGGGTCCTCGTGGCAGTCTATTGGGCAAGCCTGACCGCGGGACGCGTCCTCTTCGGCTTCGTCGCCGACCGCGTCGCCGTCGGTCCGGCCCTGCGCGCGGGTCTCGGTTGCGCGGTCCTCGGCGCGGGGCTTCTCTGCCTTGACCGGGAAGGGACGGCGCCGGCTGCGCTAGTGCTGATGGGCATGGGGCTGGCGCCAGTCTTCGCATCCCTCGTCCGGGCGACGCCGGGCCGCGTCGGCGCGGCGCACGCCGACAACGCCATCGGCATCCAGATCGCGTTCGCGGGGCTCGGCGGGGCGGCTGTGACGGCCCTCATCGGGCTCGTCATCGCGGGGTACGGACCCGCCGCGGCGGCGCCCTCCATCCTCGTCGCCGCGATCCTGCTCGCGGGGCTTCACGAGGCGCTCGTTGCCACCGCGCGCCGTCGCGTCGCACCGGCCTAGGCGTCCCAGGCCTAGTCGTCCCCGGCCCCGACGACGAGGGTCTGCAGCTCGCGCAGGAGCTTGCGCCGCATCGCATCGGCGTAGTCCTCGTAGCCGCGCGCCGTCTCGACGAAGGCCGAGGGGCCGTGCAACACCTCGGCCTGGAAGTACGCGACAAGCTCGGCAATTCCGGCGTCGCGGGACTCGCCGCGGAGCGGTGCGCTGCCGATGACGAGGGCGTTCACGGTAATGTCGCCCATGGCGTTCGCCTCGCGCACCTGCCGGGGCGAGGGCCAGTCGTTGTTCTTGCCGTCGCCCGAGATGTCGAGCACCCGTCGCCAGCAGGCCGGGCCGTCGCCGAGCTGCCCCGCGGCCACCCGCATGGCCGAGCCGATGCCGGTGGCCTCGGGCGCGGAAATACGGGTCCAGCGGGCGACGCGGGTCGCGACGCCGTCGATGGCGGCCGGCGAGGACAGCGTCGTCCAGTCGACGATCTGCCGCTGGAACTGCGATCCCGACCACTCGAAGATGGCGATCTCGACCGGGGCCGCGGGATCGGAGAGGATCGCGGACCGCACCTCGCCGTCGCGGAGGGCCGAGGCGACGCCGCCCACCTGCAGCTCGTACTCGCGCGCGTCGACCGACCCCGAGACGTCGAGCGCCAGGACGAGCGCCAGCCGGCACGCGGTCGCCGGCCCGGCGGCGAGGGTCAGGGCCGCGGCCAGAACCGCCGCCTTGCCCGCCCTCCGGATGCGCGCCGCCGCGAGGGCGGCGGGGGCAGCGCCCCCCCCGTCCTCCGTCACCAGTGCCCGGTGTTCTCCATGCTCTTCCACGGCTCGGCCGGCTCCAGCGGATCGCCCATCTGCAGAAGCTCGACCGAAACGTTGTCGGGGCTCCTGACGAAGGCCATGTGCCCGTCGCGCGGCGGGCGGTTGATGGTCACGCCGTTGTCCATCAGATGCTGGCACATCTCGTAGACGTTCTCCACCCGGTAGGCGAGGTGGCCGAAGTGACGGCTGTCGTCGGGCAGCCCCTCGTCGCCGTCCCAGTTCCAGGTGAGCTCGACGTCGGCATGGCCGTCCTCCTGTCCCGGCGGGCACATGAAGACGAGGGTGAAGCGGCCCTTGTCGCTGTCGGAGCGGCGCCGCTCCTTGAGGCCCAGCATCTCGTAGAACGCCTTGGACTTCTCGAGGTCCTTCACCCGGACCATCGTATGCAGGTACTCGACCTTCATCGCTGCCTCCCTCTCGTGTGCTCGCGAGTCCTAGCGCAGCGCGGGGCAGGGGGAAACGCCGTGCCCGCGTGGCGGGCCCGGATCGCGGCCGGGCCGCCCCACCCGCCCACCTGCGTCCCGGCCGCGATCCTCCGTGCCTTATCCCCAGCCTTTCGCGCCCCGCAGCTTGACGGCACCACATCTTGTGCGCGACCATCGAAGCCCCACCACCGGAGGCGCGAGATGACCGACATGACCGACCGGCCCGAGACCCCCGAGCAGGAGCTCGCCCGCCTCCGCGAGGAGTCGCGCCCGACCTACCGCGCCACCGCCCCGGGGATGGAGGCGCACCTGCACGTGCCCGTCCCGGTGCTGGACCACGGCTTCGTCCGCGTCGTCGACTACATGGGGGACGACGCCGCCGTGGTGC
>CAYMRW010000270.1:0-3998 GCA_964392825.1 uncultured Rhodobacterales bacterium | reverse complement strand
TCGATCAGCAGGAACGGATGCAGCTGGTTGTCCGGCACCCCCTCGATCGCGAACAACCCGGCATAGTCGAGCTCCATCAGGAACAGCGTCTCGCCGCCTTCCTTGTTGGTCGAGGTGATCTTGAACTTCGTCACCACCTCGTATCGAGGCTCGTCGCGCTTCTTTGCATCAATCGAGACCTGCACCTGGATGTCGGGCTGCACCTGGCCCTCGACCGGCTTCTGCGACAGGATGTTCTCGAAAGACATGTCCCGGATGAACTGTCCGAGGATCTGCATCTTGACCTGCGTCTGTCCCTCGGTCGCGTCGGCCGCCGGCGCGGCACCGTTGGTTTCGTCGGCCATCTTGGGCCCTCCCTGATTTCGGATCGCGCGGTCTCTAGCAGAAAGATCGCGACAGCCTCAATGCCGCGTCCAGCCCGATGGTGAACGCGGCTCGCGTGGCTCGGTGACGTCGTAGTACTCGCCGTCGATGACTTCGGGCCGGCCGCGCCTTGGTTCGTCGGCCTCGCCATACGAGAACGTCTCGACCTTCACGCGCGAGCGCAGCCAGCGGTATACGGCCGACCGCACGGGCGGAAAGAGCAGGGCGAAGCCGACGGTGTCGGTGAAGAAACCGGGCGTCAGCAGCAGCGCCCCGGCAATGAGGATCATCGCGCCGTGCGCCAAGGGCTCGGTCGGGTCGCGTAGCGCCGAAAACGAGCCGCGGAGATCCGAGATCGCCCGCAAGCCTTGCTGCCGAACGAGGAACGTGCCGGCGATCGCCGTCAGGACGACGATCAGGAGCGTCGGCCAGAGCCCGATCCAGCCACCGATCTGTATGAACAGCGCGATCTCGACCAGCGGAACGGCGATGAAAGGAACGAGCAGCCACATCGGCAGTCTCCGGCATGCAAAACGTGTCCCGGTGGACTCGTCCGGGCCCCGGTCTTACATAGGTAACGACCGAGCGGACGATCAACCGGATCGTTCTAGCATAAGGGCCTCTCATGAGCTCAGCCGTCATTCAGCTTCTCGTGCTCGCCGGAATCGCGGTGTTTCTCATCCTGCGCCTTCGCAGCGTGCTCGGGACGCGCGAGGGGTTCGAGAAACCGTCAGTCCAGGTGGGATCGGAACGGCGTCGCGACCGGCCCGAACTCGAGGTGATCGAGGGCGGCCCCGACCGGGACATCGTCGATCACGTTCCCGACGGCAGCGAAAGCGCGCGAGCCCTCGCCGCCATGAAGATGGCAGAGCCGGGCTTTTCGGTCGCGGAGTTCCTCGAGGGGGCGCGTGGCGCCTACGAGATGATCCTGATGGCGTTCGAGAAGGGCGATCTCGACGAGGTGCGCGGCTTTCTCGCCGATGACGTCGCCGATGCGTTCCAGCAGGTCATCGACGCCCGGGCCGACCAGGGCCTGACGGTCGAGGCGAGTTTCGTCGGCCTGCGCGAGATCGAGCTCGTCGAGGCGAGTTTCGACCGCGATGCGGCGGAGGCGGACTTGAGAGTCAAGTTCGTCGGCGAACTCACCTCGGTCGTGCGCGATGCGGACGGCGAGGTGGTCGAAGGCGACCCGAACGCGATCCGCCGTCAGAAGGACGTGTGGACGTTCTCGCGGCAGATGGGGGTAGAGGATCCGAACTGGATTCTCGTCGCCACCGGCGGCTAGACGTAGACGCGTATGGCGCGCCGGCGTCTTCGACCCGAAGAGGTGGAACTCTGGCGGCGCGTCACGGCGCTGGTCTCACCGATCGAGCAGGGGCCTCGTCCGTCTCCTGACACCGGCACGCCGGTCGCCGAACCGGCGCCGCCACCGGTCCGTCACCCCCCCGCGTCCCGCCGAGGCGCCTCGGGTCCGGCGGCGCGTCCACAGGCAAATCCTGCAGCCCCGCCGGCGCCGCGCATCGACGGCCATCTTCGCCGCAGCCTCGCGCGGGGCAAGCAGCGGCCGGAGGCCCGGATCGACCTTCACGGCATGACGCTCGGCCAGGCGCACGCAGCGCTCAACCATTTCATCCTGTCGTCGCATGCGGCCCGGCGGCGAATGGTCCTCGTCATTACCGGCAAGGGCAGCACCGAGCCCGACGTTCACGGATGGGGCGGGGGGCGCGGCGCCCTGCGGCGTCAGGTCCCGGTCTGGCTTTCGACGCCGCCGCTCGCGCCGGTCGTCCTCGGCGCGACGGAGGCGCATCGCTCGCATGGCGGGCATGGCGCCCTCTACGTCGTGCTGCGTCGCGGCTGAACCCGGAGGCGGTTCTTCGTCGCAGAGCGCACCCGGCGTCTGGACGCCGGCAGGTCGACCGCCCGAAATGCAGGCGGCGGTGCCTGGATGACACCGCCGCCCCGTCGCACCGGTCTTCCTTGGGGAACGCGCGAACAGACCCTGGGTCAGACCGGTGCGGCCCCCGGGCGCGTCAACCGCGCCCGGATCCCTACTCCTCGGCGGGGCTCTCCTCGCCGCCGCCGAGCTGGTGAACGTAGGCGGCGACGGCGCGCACGTTCGCTTCACCCAGACGCTCGCCCCAGGGCGGCATGACGCCGTAACGGCTGTAGACAAGCGTCTCGTGCAGCGTCTCGGGGTCGCCGCCGTAGAGCCAGATGGCGTCCGTCAGGTTCGGCGCCCCGACATCCTGCATGCCCACGCCCTCCTCGCCGTGGCAGGCCGAGCAGTTGTCGAGGAACAGCCCCTCGGCCGCTGCCGCCGCCGAGGCGTCGTGATCCTGCCCGGATATCGCCAGGACGTACTGTACCAGCTGGTCTATTTCCTCCTCGGCCAGGATCTCCCCGAAGGCCGGCATCTCGGAGTAGCGGGAATCCGCGTCCTCCTCGTTCCGGATGCCGTGTCGGACGGTGTAGGCGATCTCGTCGATCGTGCCGCCCCAGAGCCAGGCGTCGTCGAGGAGGTTCGGATACCCGATTGCGCCCGCCGCGCCGGAGCCGTGGCACTGCGAGCAGTTGTTGCGGTAGACGGCCGCGCCTGCCTGCACCGCATAACGGTAGAGTTCCTCGTTGGCCTCGAGCACCCGCAGGTCGACGTCGACAAGCGAGTCCCGCAACGCGGCGTTCGACGCCTCGAAATCGGCGATGTCCTGCGCGACCTCGCCCCGGGTCGACCAGCCGAAGAGCCCCCCGGTCGCGCGGGTCAGGAGCGGGATCGCAGGATAGGCGATGACGTAGAGGACGCTCCAGGCGACGGTCGCGTAGAAGATCCACAGCCACCAGCGCGGCAGCGGATTGTTCAGTTCCTCGATCCCGTCCCAGGTGTGGCCGGTCGTCTCGATCCCGGTCTCCTTGTCGATCTTCTTGTCGGTCTCGGCCATCACTCGTTTCCCTTTGGCGCGTCCTCGTTCCGGAACGGAAGCTGCGCCGTGTCGTCATGGAGATGCCGGCTGCCGGGGCGGAACGCCCAGAAGATGACGCACAGGAAGAACAGCGTCAGGAACAGCAGCATCCAGCTGTCCGCGAACTGGCGGAGGAGGGTGTAGGTCTCCATCAGCGGCCGGGTCCCGGCTCGAAGGTCGAGAAGTCGACGAGGGTGCCCAGCATCTGCAGATACGCGATCAAGGCGTCCATCTCGCTGATCCCCGGCTGGCCGTCGAAGTTCCGTACCTGCGCGCCGGGATAGCGCTCGAGCAGGCCGTCCCAGTCCCCGTCCGGATCCGCCTGCACGCGGAAGTCGGCCCGAGCCACCTCGATCATCTCTTCGGTGTAAGGCACGCCCACCATCGCGTGCGTCTGTAGGAGCTCGTCGACGTACTGGCCGTCGATCAGCCGGTCGAGCAGGTAGTCGTACTTGGGCATGACGCTCTCGGGCACGACGGTCTGCGGGTCGATGAAGTGATCCACGTGCCACTCGTCGCTGTACTTGCCGCCGACGCGGGCGAGGTCCGGCCCCGTCCGTTTGGATCCCCACTGGAACGGGTGATCGTACATCGACTCGGCCGCGAGGCTGTAGTGCCCGTAGCGCTCCACCTCGTCGCGCATCGGTCGGATCATCTGGCTGTGGCAGACGTAGCAGC
>CAYMRW010000269.1:0-4018 GCA_964392825.1 uncultured Rhodobacterales bacterium | reverse complement strand
TGAGGATCGAGAACATCATGTCGCCCTTGCGCATGGTCGAGGCGTTCTCGATCTCGAGATCCTCGGCGAGGGCGAGCAGGTCCTTGGGACTCTGGGCTTTCAGATCGGCCAGATTCAGTCGTTCGGCTTCCATTCGGGAGATATCCTCGGTCCGGCCGCGATGGGCCAGAGCGTCCTGTCAGATCGGGAACCACCGGCCGGACGGCCGATGCGGTCTCGTAATCCGGGCTTCGGCCGCGGTCAACGCCCTAGAACTTGACGATGACCGAGATCACGATGACGACGAGAAGGAGGGTCGGAACCTCGTTCATGATCCGGTAGCGGCGCCCGTCGCGACTGTTGATGCCGCCGGCGAAATCCTTCCGCCGCAGTCCCAACCAGTGGTGGAACCATGTCATGCCAAGCACCGCGGCGGCCTTGGTCCATGGCCAGAGCATCGACCAGTCGACAACGCCCGGGGTGAACACGAGCGCCAGACCGAAGACCCATGTCGCGATCATCGCGGGATTCATGATCGCCCGCAGAAGCCGACGCTCCATCGTCTGGAACAACGTGTCGGTCTCGCCGCCGGGACCGACGGCTTCGACGTGATAGACGAAGAGCCGTGGCAGATAGAACAGGCCCGCCATCCAGGCGGTGACGGCAATCACGTGAAACGCCTTGGTCCACGGGTAGAGGTCCGAGAGCAGGCCGCTCATGATCTCACGGTGCGCATCCCCGCATCTCTCTCAAAGAGAGAGAAGAGAGGAAAGATGTCTTGGTGGGTCGTGTGGACGATGGGGATCCTTTGGGCGTACCCAGAACGGCTCACAGGTCGTATGGGCGATCGGCAACCCGCCGGCTGAATGTGGATAGTCGCGTTTTCAGGGCTCTGCAAAAGGGGGATCCGTGGTCAGGCTCCGGTGGGTGGATTGAAGCAGGGAGCAGGGCGCGCCTCGACGATGCCATTCCGTACCGGGCCGTCGAACTTTTCTGCCCACACGGGATCGAGATGGGACGTCGCCCCCCGCAAACCGTTCGGAATGCCCCCGCGAGGGTCATCTGTCGCTTAATCCACATGGTGTTCGGCGCCGTCGTCAGCAAGTATCCCCCGGACAATGACGGGCACGCCGCTGATCCTCGCCTCGACCTCGGAGACCCGCGCGCGGATGCTCTCGGCGGCCGGGGTGGTCTTCGAGGTCGCGGCGCCGCGGGTCGACGAAGCGGCCGTCCGTCTGAGCCTCGAGGCGTCGGGGGCTACGCCGCGCGACATGGCCGATGCCCTGGCGGAAGCGAAGGCGGCGAAGGTCGGCGCCCGGCGTCCCGATGCACTGGTCATCGGGTCGGACCAGATCCTCGAGTTCGAGGGACGGGCGGTCGGCAAGTCGGAGACGCCCGACGAACTGCGCGACCTGATGCTGGCGATGGCGGGCCGATGGCACAATCTGCACTCCGCGGCCGTCGCGGTGGAGGGCGGGCGCCCGGTCTGGCGCCATGTCGCGACGGCCCGCCTGCACATGCGCCGCCCGACGAGGGAGTGGCTCGAGGCGTACCTCGAGCGGAACTGGACGTCGGTCCGGAACAGCGTGGGCGGCTACCTGATCGAAGGCGAGGGGGTGCGCCTCTTCGATCGGATCGAGGGGGACACGTTCACGGTCCTCGGTCTGCCGCTCGTACCTCTGCTGTTCTGGCTGTCCGATCGGGGAACCATTCCCGGATGACCGCTGCCGTCCCTCTCGCCGGCGTCATCGGGCGGCCTGTGGCGCACTCGCTGTCGCCGCGCCTGCACCGGCACTGGCTCGACCGGATGGGCCTCGCGGGACACTACGTACCGCTCGACGTGGCTCCCGCAGATCTGCAGGACATCCTGCGGGCGCTGCCGCGCATGGGCTTCGTCGGCGCCAACGTCACCATCCCGCACAAGGAGGCGGTGCTCGCGCTTGCCGACCGCGTCACCGAACGGGCGCGGAGGATCGGTGCGGCCAATACCCTCGTCTTCGCGTCCGACGGTGGCGTCGAGGCGGACAACACCGACGCCTACGGCTTCATCGAGAACCTGCGGTCCGGCGCGCCTGCCTGGCGACCGGAGGCCGGTCTAGCCTGCGTCATCGGGGCAGGGGGTGCGGCCCGCGCCGTCGTCCGGAGCCTGCTGGAGGCAGGCGTGCCGGAACTGCGCCTGGTGAACCGGACGCGCGGTCGCGCAGATGCGCTTGCAGACGAAGTCGGAGGCGCGATCACGGTGTTCGACTGGACCGACCTCGCACGGGCGACGGAAGGGGCGTCGACGATCGCGAACACGACCTCGCTGGGGATGGAAGGTCAGCCGGCGGTGCCCGCCGACCGGCTGAACTTCGGCACGGGTGCGGTCGCGACGGATCTGGTCTACGCGCCGCTCCGCACTCCGTTCCTTCGTGCTGCCGAGGCTGCAGGGGCGTCGACCGTCGACGGGCTCGGCATGCTGATCTGGCAGGCCGTGCCGGGGTTCGAGCGATGGTTCGGCGCACGGCCCGTCGTCGACGATGCGGTCCGGGCGGCGCTCGTGCGATGACCACGATCATCGGGCTCACCGGATCGATCGGCATGGGCAAGACGACGACGGCCGCGATGTTCGCCGAAGCCGGGGTGCCGGTCTGGAACGCCGACGCGGCGGTTCATCGGCTCTATGGCCAAGGCGGCAAGGCCATCGCGCCGATCGCCCGTCTCTGCCCCGAGGCGGTCGTGCATGAGCAGGTCGACCGCGAGGCTCTTAAGCGCTGGATCGCACGGGAAGAGGGCGCTCTCGGACGGTTGGAGTCGGTCGTCCATCCCCTCGTCGCCGAGGACCGCCGCGCCTTTCTCGCGGCGACAAGAGCCGATGCCGTGGTTCTCGACGTGCCCCTGCTGTTCGAGACCGGGGGCGACGCGGCCTGCGACGTCATCGTCGTCGTCAGCGCGCCGCCCGAAGTCCAGCGCGCCCGCGTCCTGTCGCGCCCGGGCATGACCGATGCAGCTTTCGCCCGCCTGCTGGCCACACAGATGCCCGATGCCGAGAAGCGCGCCCGTGCCGACTACGTGGTCGAGACCACCACCCTTGAGACGGCTCGCGCTTCGGTCCACAATATCTTGCGGGAGGTCCAAGGGGACAAAGATGCGTGAGATCGTTCTTGATACCGAGACGACGGGGTTCGACCCGCAGACCGGAGACCGTATCGTCGAGATCGGTGCGATCGAACTCGTCAATCATTTGCCGAGCGGTCGCACCTATCACCAGTACGTCAATCCCGAACGGGCCATGCCGGCCGAGGCGTTCGAGGTTCACGGCCTCGGCGACGATTTCCTGCGCGACAAGCCTGTGTTCCGCGACTGCGCGAGGTCGTTTCTCGACTTCGTCGGCGACTCGCGCCTGATCATCCACAATGCCGACTTCGACATGCGGTTCCTAAATGCCGAGCTCGGCTGGATGCGCCTGCCGGTGATCGCCCTCGATCGTGCGGTCTGCACGGTGACGATGACGCGCAAGAAGTATCCGGGCGCGCCGGCCTCGCTCGACGCCCTCTGCCGCCGGTTCGCCATCGACAACTCGGCGCGCACCCTGCACGGGGCGCTGCTCGACGCCGAGATCCTGGCGGCGGTCTACCTCGAGCTCATCGGCGGGCGGCAGCCGGACTTTGGGCTCGGACGTGATACCGGACCTGTCGAGACGGCATCGCGATGGCGTCCGACGCCGCGCCGGCGGCCTCTGGTTTCCCGCCTCACCGACGCGGAGAAGGCCGCGCATGCGGCCTTCGTCTCGACGCTGGGCGAGGGATCGGTCTGGGCGCGCTTCAGTTGACCTCGGACGGCTCCGCCGTTTCGGCCGCCTTCGCCGCCGCCTGACGCTGCTCGAGCGTCTGCCGGTAGAGCTTGATGAAGTCGATGTTGTCGAGGTTGAGCGGCGGGAAGCCGCCGTCGCGCGTCACGTCGCTGACGATGCGGCGAACGAACGGGAACAGCATCCGCGGGCACTCGATCAGCAGGAACGGATGCAGCTGGTTGTCCGGCACCCCCTCGATCGCGAACA
>CAYMRW010000268.1:0-4028 GCA_964392825.1 uncultured Rhodobacterales bacterium | reverse complement strand
ATCGGCGGCAACGACCTCAAGCAGTTCTTCTTCGCCGCCGACCGCGAGAACGAGCTCGTGCGGCGGCGCTACGACATCCTGAACGTGAGCTTCCTGTCGCTGATCGAGATGATCGTCGGCCGCTGCGCCGAGGCGGGCACGCCGCTCAGCTTCTGCGGCGAGGATGCCGGGCGGCCGGTCGAGGCGGTGACGCTGGCGGCGATGGGCCTGCGCTCGCTGTCGATGCGCGCCGCCTCGATCGGACCGGTCAAGAGCCTGATCTGCCGGGTCGACCTCGACGAGCTCCGCGGCGTCATCGACAAGGCGCGGGCGAGCGGCGTGCAGTCGGTGCGCGGGACGGTCGAGGACTGGCTCGCGCATCGCCCGGCCTGACCGCCCGGTGCGTGCTCCGGCGCGGGCCAGACCGCCGGGTCTGCCGGCTGCCGACCCGACTTTCGGCGCGCCGCCCGCGGTCACCGGTCCCCCCTTGGGCCCCAGACCGACCCGCCTGCGTCGGGCCACAAGCCATTCCTCCGAGCTGCAAGGGCCCGGGGCGTGGCAACGGCTCGCCCGAGCCAAAGGATCGGCCGGGGGACCTTTAGCGCGGGGACTTCCGCAGCCGGTCGCGGAACTCCTCGACGAGCGTGTCATAGTCCACGCCGGTCTCGCGCGAGAGGCGCTTGAGCCCGAAATACACGTGCGCCATCTGCTGGTAGTAGCTGGTGAAGGCGTAGTTCACCGCCGCCCCGGCGACGGCGCCGAGAATCGGCACCGCCTGCGCCGCGAGCTTCTGCCCGAAGACGGCGCTGAGCCGCGGCGCGAGACGCGCAACGAGCCCGCGGAGCGAGGCGCCGGTCAGCGACACGCGCGCCGCGAGGAAGGCGACGTCGGCGCCGTCGTCGCGCTCGAGCGGGCCGGCCGCGCCGAAGACCTGCAGACAGTCGAGCCGCGTCGCCTGATCGGCGGGGTCGAAGCCGTGCTCCATGGCGATGCCCTGGATGGCACGGAGCAGCACCGTCGTCGTCACCGGGAGTTCGGCGACGGCGGTGGGCATGCCGCCCGCGCCCCCGGCGGCGCCCATGGCGGTCGTCACCACGGTGTTCAGCCAGTCGCTGGTGTCGGGAACCCGGGTGCGCGAGATCGCGGCGGCGTTGAAGGCGATCTCGAGGGCCCGGCGCGTGGCGCCCTCGAGGTTGCCGCGTGCGTCGGCCGGCAGGCGGTCGATCAGGTTCTCGACCCGGCCGCCGACCATGGACACGACCTGCATGCCGAGCGAATCGGCCGCGCGGTAGCGTAGGACCAGGCGGTCGATCTCGGAGAGGGTCGCGTCGCCCAGGGGTCCGGTGATGATGGCGCTGTCGCTCATGACCGATCAGATGGGCGTTCGCGCGCCGCAGGCAAGGGACCCGCCCACCGCGTCACCGCCCCGGCGATGCCGTCCCAGGCGCCGGGCGTCAGCGCCTGCCCGAGGACGCGGTCGGGGTTGGTCGGCGGCGGCATGGTCACGCCGGCGAGTCGAACGAATCCCAGCCGGCCGTAGTACGGCAGGTCGCCGACGAGGAGGACGCGCGGCCAGTCCGCCGCCGCCCGCGACAGCGCCTCGCGGACGAGACCGCCGCCCAGCCCCTCGCCCTGATGCGTCGGGTGGACGGCGATGGGCCCGAGAAGCAGCGCCGGGGCGCTATCGACGCGCACCGGCCAGAAGCGGACCGCCGCGGCGAGCGCACCCGTGGGGTCGCGGGCGAGGAGGCAGAGATCGGCGACGGGCGGCACCCCCTCGCGCAGGCGGTAGGAGGAGAGCGCCTCGCGCCCCGGGGCGAAGCAGAGATCGAAGAGGGCCTCGACCTCCCACCAGTCCTCCGGCCGTTCCTGCCTGAGCCGCACCCCGCCCCCGCCGCCAATTCGGTCTGGATGCGGCCCTAGCACGCGGCTAGGTGCGGGGTGAACCGACGAGGAGGGACGATGTTCTACCGACCCGAGGACGGCCACGGTCTGCCGCACAACCCGTTCTCCGCCATCGTCTCGCCGCGCCCGATCGGCTGGATCTCGACGCGCGGGACGGACGGATCGGAGAACCTCGCCCCGTACTCGTTCTTCAACGCCGTGGCCTACGTGCCGCCGCAGGTGATGTTCGCCTCGACCTCGGCCAAGGACGACCGCGGCGACACCAAGGACAGCGTCGCCAACATCCGCGAGACGGGCGTGTTCTGCGTCAACATCGTCGAGTACGCCATGCGCGAGGTGATGAACGTCTCGTCGGGGCCTTGGCCGAAGGAGGTCGACGAGTTCGACCGCGCGGGCATCGCCCGGGCGCCGTGCCGCACGATCGCGTGTAGCCGGGTCGACAACGCGCCCGCGAACCTCGAGTGCCGCATGACGCGGATCGTCGAGCTGGCCGGCCGGTCGAACTTCGTCGTTTTCGGCGAGGTGACGGGGGTGCATCTGCGCGACACCTGCCTGAGGGACGGGCATTTCGACGTCCTGACTTATCAGCCCGTCGCGCGGCTCGGCTATCGCGACTACTGCCGGGTCACCGAACTGTTCAGCCTGCCCCGGCCCGGCGAGTAGCGGCCGGGCGGGCCCTCGACGGGTTTCGCTGCCGGCGCCCATGGCCTAGGGTCGGACGCGACAGCGAGGGACCCCGAAACATGGCAGCATCGCCGACCGTGAGAAGCGTGTTCATCAACCTGCCCGTGGGCGACGTGGGCCGCGCGCAGGCGTTCTTCGAGGGACTGGGGTTCTCGGCCGATCCCCGCTTCAGCGCCGAGGACCGCGCCGCCTGCATCACCCTTGGGCCCGAGATGTCGCTGATGCTGCTCAATCGTCAGGTCTTCGCCGCGATGTCGCCGAAGCCCGTCGCCAACACCGCGACCGTGGCGGGCGTGCTGAACTGCCTCCGCCTCGGTTCGCGCGAGGAGATCGACCGCATCATGGAGGCGGCGCTCGCCGCGGGCGGAACCGAGCCCCGGCCGCAGCGCGAGCAGCAGGGCACCTACGGGAGGGCCTTCGAGGATCCGGACGGCCATGTCTGGGAGCTTCTCTGGATCGAGGGCGAATAGCCGCGCGAGCGGGCGCGCGGCCTGGGGTCAGGAGGATCTCGATGCCGCGGACCAACATGCGCGACCTCAGCTTCGCGACGTTCAACCTTCTGAACCTGCAGGTCCCGGGCGGCCTGACCTATGGCACCACGCCGCCGTTTCCCGACACCCCCGAGGGGCGCGCGGCCTACCGGCGCAAGATCTACTGGACCGCCGTGCGGCTGCGCGAGCTCGACGCCGAGGTGATCGGCTTTCAGGAGCTCTGGGCCGCCGAGGCGCTGGCCGAGGCGTTCAGCACCGCCGGGATCCGCGAGGACTACGATCTCGTCGCGCGGGACGCGCCGGGCCGTGGGCAGCCGCAGGTGGCGCTCGCCGTCCGCAAGGGGCGGCACGGGCAGAGCCAGATCGCCCCCGGCGCCGACTGGCAAGCGAGGTTCCCGGAGGGCTTCGCGCTCGACGGCATCCGCGAGGCCGAGGGCGCCGAGGAGGTGGTCACCGTCACGCTCGACGCGTTCTCGCGGCCGATCCTGCGCGCGACCATCCGGCCCGAGGGCAGCGGCGCGCCCGACGTGGCGCTGTTCGTGGCGCATCTGAAATCCAAGGGGCCCGCGCGGATCAGCTTCCGCGCTTCGGGCGAGGTGCCGCGGCAGTGGCGCGACATCGTCTCGTCGGCGACATCGCACATCCGTCGGGTGATGGAGGCGGGGGCGCTACGCGCCATGCTCGACGAGGTGATGGCGGCGGAGGACGACGACGCGCTGTCGCCGACCGTCGTCATCGGCGACCTGAACGACGATACCGGCTCGGTGACGACAGAGCTCATCACCGACCAGCCGACCTACCGCGTGATCGAGAAGAGCCGCGCGGGCTTTACCTCGGACAAGGGGCTCTACTCGGTGGAACGGCTGCAGCAGTACCGCTCGCTCCGCCACGTCTACTACACGCACATCTTCAAACATAAGCGCGAGAGCCTCGACCACATCCTCGTCAGCGAGGAGTTCTACGACCACT
>CAYMRW010000267.1:0-4034 GCA_964392825.1 uncultured Rhodobacterales bacterium | reverse complement strand
TCGGGCTCGTCGCCCGCGACCTCCCCTCCGTCGATCCAGCCAAGACCGTCGCCCTCCATGAGCGGCTTGCCGCGCCAGACGGGCAGTATTCGTGCATCCCCGCGCGAGGGCGCGGCCCGCGAATGCGCGGCGCGGTCGATCCCGCCACCGCCGAACGTCACCCCTTCGGCTGTCCGCACGCGATGCCTCCCCATCCATGCCGGTGCCACGAGGTAAGTGCCGCAACGTCGCTGTCGACAACCGGCAGGAGAATTGACCCGACGGCCGGGACGCCATATGAGGCCCGCGCGTCACAGACGGGCCGATCGCGCTCAGCATCGCCGGGGGAACCGTGCAGGGGGTCACATGCCTATTCCGCATCCGATGAGTCGCCGCGAGTTCATCGCGACCAGCGCCGCCGCAGGCACCGTCGCCGCGCTGCATCCGTTCTCCGCCCGCGCCGCCGCCGGACAGGTGCACCTGCGTCTGATGGAAACGACGGACCTGCACGTCCACGTCTACCCCTACGACTACTACTCCGACCGGCCCGTCGACACCGTGGGGCTCGCGCGGACGGCGGCGCACATCGGCGACATCCGGGCCGAGGCGACGAACGCCATGCTGCTCGACAACGGCGACTTCCTGCAGGGCAACCCGATGGGCGACTACATCGCCTACGAGCGCGGGATGCGCGAGGGCGACATGCACCCCGTCATCACGGCGATGAACACGGTCGGCTTCGACGCCTCGACGCTCGGCAACCACGAGTTCAACTACGGCCTCGACTTCCTGATGAAGTCGCTCGCCGGGGCCGCGTTCCCCATCGTCTCGGCGAACGTCCTGAGGGAGAGGGGCGCGACCGCGCGCGGGGACACGACGCTCGTCCCGCCCTACGTCATCCTCGACCGCACGCTGATGGACGGCGCCGGAGAGCCGCTGCCGATCCGGGTCGGGATCATCGGCTTCGTGCCGCCGCAGATCATGAAGTGGGACCGCAAGCACCTGGAGGGCAACGTCGACGTCCGCGACATCGTCGAGGCGGCCGAGCAGCTGGTGCCGCAGATGCGAGAGGAAGGGGCCGACATCATCGTCGCGCTCAGCCATTCCGGCATCGGCGGGGCGACGCATGAGGACATGATGGAGAACGCCTCCGTCCCCCTCGCCCGCGTCCCCGGCATCGACGCGCTGATGACCGGCCACAGCCACCTCGTCTTTCCCTCCCCCGACTTCGAGGGGTTCGCGGGCACGGATCTCGCCCGTGGCACGATCGAGGGCAAGCCGGCCGTCATGGGTGGCTTCTGGGGCAGCCATCTCGGCGTCATCGACCTGATGCTCGAGCGGGACGGCAATGCCTGGCGCGTTCTCACCACCGAGAGCACCACCCGCCCGATCTCGCGTCGCGAGGAGGATCGCAGCGTCACCCCCCTCGTCGATAGCGAGGAGGCAGTGCTGGCGAGCGTCCGCGACGTTCACGAGGCGACGCTCGCCTACGTCCGCCGCGCCGTCGGCCGCACCTCGGCGCCGCTCTACTCCTACTTCGCGCTGGTCGCCGACGACCCCTCGGTACAGATCGTCTCCAACGCGCAGACCTGGTACATCGAGCAGATGCTGCAGGGGTCGGAATACGCCGATCTGCCGCTTCTCTCCGCGGCCGCCCCGTTCAAGGCCGGCGGCCGCGGCGGCCCCGAATACTACACCGACGTGCCGGCGGGCGACGTCGCGATCAAGAACGTCGCCGACCTCTATCTCTACCCCAACACCGTGCGCGCAGTGAAGATCACCGGCGCGCAGGTCAGGGACTGGCTCGAGCGCTCCGCCGGGATGTTCAACCGGATCGAGCCCGGCGCCACCGACGCCACGCTCCTCAACCCCGACTTCCCGTCCTACAACTTCGACGTCATCGACGGCGTCGACTACGAGATCGACCTCAGCCAGCCGGCGCGCTTCGACAGCGAGGGCAACGTCGCGAACCCGGACGCGAACCGCATCGTGAACCTGACCTTTCAGGGCCAGCCGGTCGATCCGGCGCAGGAGTTCATCGTCGCCACGAACAACTACCGGGCCTCGGGCGGCGGCTCGTTCCCCGGCGCCGACGGTTCCACGATCGTGTTCGAGGGGCCCGACACCAACCGCGACGTCATCGTCCGCTACATCGTCGAGCAGGGCACCATCGAGCCCTCGGCCGACGCCAACTGGCGCTTCGCGCCGATGCCCGGCACCACGGTGCTCTTCGACACCGGCCCCGGCGCCGCGCGGTACGTGACCGACATCCGCGGTGTCGACATCGAGGAGGCGAGCGACAGCGCCGCCGGCTTCGCCCGCTACCGCATCCGGCTCTGACCGACACCGCACGCGGAAAGCGCCTCCCCCTCAGTGGCGCCGCGGCGCGGACGCCCTGCCCGCTGCGCGATGCTGATCTCTGAACCCGGCCCATCTTCGAGGCCCGGTCGCAGGCGACCACCCCGTGCCGGCGTTCTGGGCTTCCCTGCGCCGAGCGGTTGCAGGCCGAACGGCATCGACCGGCCATCCCGACGCACCTGAGCGTCCGCGGCAGAAGCCCGGGCATCGGGGCGGTCGACCCGGATGCGCGGTCCCCCCGACACTGCCTGCCGGGCGGTGTCGCTTGGGACGGTAGTCCTTCCGCTCTCCTGCTCCCTGGAGCAGCGCATTAAGCCTGTCTCCGAAACCATCGCCGCGGCGAACGCTTGTCGTGATAGACCGCCGGAAGGGCCGCGGTGCTTGGGAGTGCTCGGGAGATGAGTGACGACGCCGGGGGTCGCGTCCAGGGATCGCACTGGGCGACAAAGGGCCTCTTCATCATCGCCGTCGGCATCGTCGTGGTGGCGGCGCGAACGTTCCTGATGCCGATGATACTGGCGTTCCTCTTGTCGCTGACCTTCTCTCCGGTGCGCCGCTGGAGCGGGCGCCGGGGCGTGCCCGACGCGGTGTCGTCGGGGATCATCGTGCTCGGCCTCCTGGTGATCTGCGCGGCGACGGTCGGCGGGCTCGCGGGCCCCGTGGCGACCTACGCGCAGGACGCGCCGACGATCATACGCGACGTCGAGGTCAAGCTGCGCGGCCTCACCGACCTCGTCGACAAGGTCTCGGACGCCAGCGCCGAGGTCGACAAGCTGACCGACGGCGGCGAGGAGGAGGAGCAGGTGACGGTCGACACCGGGCCCGGGCTGCTGACCCAGGCGGCGCTGACCGTTCCCTTCGTGATGGCGCAGGTGGTGCTGACGCTGGTGATGACGTTCTTCCTGATCGCGGGGGGCGACATGTTCTACGAGAAGATCGTCGCCGTCAGCCCGACCTTTCGTGACAAGCGGCGCGCGATCGGGATCGCCCGCGACATCGAGCGCAAGATCAGCCGTTACTTCCTGACCATCACCATCATCAATGCCGGACTCGGTCTCGCGGTGGGTCTCGCGCTCTGGCTCATCGGGATGCCGAACCCGGCGCTCTTCGGGGTGATGGCGTTCGTCTTCAATTTCATCCCGTTCGTCGGCGCGATCGGCGGGGTGCTGGTCACCCTGGCAATCGGCATCGTCACCTTCGATCAGATCGGCACGGCGGCCCTTGCGGCGGGCACATATTTCGCGCTGACCAGCCTCGAGGGGCAGTTCGTCACCCCCTATGCGGTCGGCCGCAGCCTCAAGCTCAATCCCGTCGTGGTCTTTCTGGCGGTCGCGTTCTGGGGCTGGGCGTGGTCGGTCGTCGGCATGGTGATCGCCGTGCCGGTCCTCATCGTGATCCGGGCGGTTTCGGAGAAGCTCGAGGGGCTGGGCGGGCTGAGCCTGTTCCTGTCCGGCCGCGGCGTCGAGAAGGTGGAGGAGGCCGACACCTGATGCTGGTGGCGGTGAGGACCGGACGCATGCCGGGTCGCCGCGCGTGGAACGCTGCTGTCCACGATTGCGCTGACGAGCCGTCTTCGTCCCTGCCCCGTGCGCCCCTGCGCCGATCGAGCGACGGACCCCTGCCGGGTACCGCGCGGGCTGGGTGAGAGGCTGAACACGACCCAGGCGGGGCTCGTTACGGCTGCTTCCTTCCGGACC
>CAYMRW010000266.1:0-4038 GCA_964392825.1 uncultured Rhodobacterales bacterium | reverse complement strand
GAAGTGGATCAAGGCGGCGGTGGCGGCGTTCGAGCCCGAGGCCGACGCCGTGATCCTCGACGGCTGCCGCGTCATCGGCTACCGGCGGCTGATCGTTTGCCCCGGGATCAAGCTCGACTGGGACGCTGTCGAGGGCCTGCCGCAGACCCTCGGGCGAAACGGCGTCACCTCGAACTACCGTTATGATCTCGCCCCTTACACATGGGAGCTTGTTCGCGACATGAAGGCCGGACGGGCGCTGTTCAGCCAGCCGGCGATGCCGATCAAGTGCGCCGGTGCGCCACAGAAGGCCATGTACCTCTCGGGCGACCACTGGTTGCGGACCGGCCGCATCCGCGACATCGACGTCGAGTTCATGAACGCCGGGGGCGTCCTGTTCGGGGTCAGGGACTACGTTCCGGCACTCGAGCAGTACGTGGCCCGGTACGGCGCCAAGGTGAACTTCCACCACGATCTCGTGGCGATCGACGGACCGTCGCGCACCGCGGTCTTCGAGGTCAGGATGCCGGGCGCGGAGCCGCGCCGCATCGAGGAACGGTTCGACATGATCCACGTCTGCCCGCCGCAGACGGCGCCGGACTTCGTCCGCGTGTCGCCGCTCGCCGATGCGGCCGGCTGGGTCGACGTCGATCAGGCGACGCTGCAACACCGGTCCTACGCCAACGTCTGGTCGCTCGGCGATGTGATGAACGCGCCCAACGCCAAGACCGCGGCGGCCGCGCGCAAGCAGGCACCGGTGGTGGCCGAGAACGTCATCGCCGACATCCGGGGTCGCTCTCCGGTGGCGCAGTACGACGGCTACGGCTCGTGCCCGCTGACCGTCGAGCGCGGCAAGATCGTGCTGGCCGAGTTCGGCTACGGCGGTGCGCTGCTGCCCAGCTTCCCGCGCTGGCTGATCGACGGAACGCGGCCGTCGCGGGCGGCGTGGCTGCTCAAGGAGAAGATGCTGCCGCCGGTCTACTGGCAGGCGATGCTCAAGGGGCGGGAATGGATGGCCCGGCCCGGACGCCTGACCCGGCCGACGATGGCTGCCGACTAGGGGACGCGACCCGCCACCCCGCCGGAAGCCCTCCGGCGGGACCAACGCGAGAGACGCCATGAGACTTCCCGCCATCGCCCGCCACCTGCCGGTCCTCGACTGGGGCCGCGGCTACGGCCGCGCGACGCTCGCGAACGACCTCGTCGCGGCGGTCATCGTGACGATCATGCTGATCCCCCAGTCGCTCGCCTACGCCATGCTGGCGGGGCTGCCGCCCGAAGCCGGCCTTTACGCCTCGATCGTGCCGATCCTGCTCTACGCCCTCTTCGGAACCAGCCGCACACTCGCCGTCGGACCGGTCGCGGTGATCTCGCTGATGACCGCGGCCACGGTGGGCGAGGTCGCGGCGCAGGGCACGGCGGGCTACGCCATCGCGGCCCTGACGCTGGCATTGCTCTCCGGGGCGATGCTGCTGGCCATGGGCCTGCTGCGGCTGGGGTTCGTGGCGAACTTCCTCTCGCACCCGGTGATCGCCGGGTTCATCACCGCCTCGGGGATCCTGATCGCCGCGAGCCAGCTGCGGCACATCCTCGGCGTGCCGGCAGGTGGCCACACGCTGCCCGAGATCGTGGGATCGCTGGCGCTGCGCCTGCCCGAGACCAACCCGTGGACGTTGGCGATCGGCCTCATCTCGACGGCGTTCCTGTTCTGGGTGCGGACGGGCCTGCGCCGCGCGCTCGTGCGCCTCGGATTGCCGGAGCGGCTGGCCGGCCAACTCGCCAAGGCGGGGCCGGTCGCGGCGGTGGCCGCGACGACGCTGGCGGTCTGGCTCCTGTCGCTCGACGCGCGCGGGGTGGCGATCGTCGGCGCCGTGCCGCAGGCGCTGCCCCCGCTGACGCTGCCGTCCTTCGCGCCCGACCTGCTGGTCGAGCTCGCGATCCCGGCCCTGCTGATCTCGGTCATCGGCTTCGTCGAGTCGGTGTCGGTCGCGCAGACGCTGGCCGCCAAGCGGCGCCAGCGCATCGACCCGAACCAGGAGCTGATCGGGCTCGGCGCCGCCAACATCGGCGCGGCGTTCACCGGCGGCTATCCGGTCACCGGCGGCTTCGCGCGCTCGGTCGTGAACTTCGACGCGGGCGCCGAGACGCCGGCCGCGGGGGCGTTCACCGCGATCGGCCTCGCCATCGCGGCGGTGGCGCTGACGCCGCTCATCTTCTACCTGCCGAGCGCGACGCTGGCGGCGACGATCATCGTGGCGGTCCTGTCGCTCGTCGATCTCTCCATCCTGAACAAGGCCTGGCGCTACAGCCGGGCCGACTTCGCGGCGGTGGCGGCGACGATCCTGGTGACGCTCCTGCTCGGGGTCGAGGCCGGGGTGTCGGCGGGCGTCCTGATCTCGCTCGGACTGCATCTCTACCGCACCTCACGGCCGCACGTGGCCGAGGTCGGTCTGGTGCCGGGAACGCAGCACTTCCGCAATGTCGAACGGCACCGGGTGCTGACCGACCCCGCGGTGCTGACGATCCGCGTCGACGAGAGCCTGTACTTCCCGAATGCCCGCTGGCTCGAGGACATGGTCCTCGAACGGGTCGCCGCGCGGCCCGGGCTTCGCCACGTCGTTCTGATGTTCCCGGCGGTGAACGAGGTCGACCTCTCGGCGCTCGAGTCGCTCGAGGCGCTCAACCGACGGCTGGGCGACGAGGGCGTGTCGCTGCACCTCAGCGAGGTCAAGGGCCCCGTCATGGACCGGCTGAAGCGGTCGCATTTCCTGGGCGAACTGACCGGCCGGGTGTTCCTTTCGCAATGGGACGCGCTTGGCACGCTCAGTCCCGGTCTGATCGACCGTCCCCGGAATTCTCCCCTCGAGGTTGCCGAATAGGCCGACGACCCGGACGCGGCTGACGCCAATAATCGTTGTACTTTAGTTTTTTACATTCAGGTGCCACTTTAGGGCACAAGACATGAGCAAGACAGTCGATCAGGTTGCGGCGCTTCCCCTGCGCTGGGATGGACAGGGACGCCTTCGCGTCCTGATGGTGACCTCGCGCGATACCGGCCGCTGGGTCATGCCCAAGGGCTGGACGATGGTGGGAAAGAAGCCATGGCGCGCCGCCGAGATCGAGGCGCTGGAGGAGGCCGGCGTGACGGGCCACGTCTCGCGCATCCCGATCGGCGCGTACCGCTACGACAAGATCATGGAGGGCGGCGACAGCGTGCCCTGCCGCGTGACGCTATTCCCGATGATCGTGCAAAGCGTGAAGCGCCGATGGAAGGAACGCCGCGAGCGCAAGCGGCGCTGGTTCTCGGTCAAGGGTGCGGCCCGCGCCGTCGACGAGCCCGATCTCGTCGAGATCCTGGCGGAACTCGAGAAGAAGCCGCGCAAGCACCCGGTCATCAGCCATCTGCGCCGCGCCTCATGAGGGTCGACCGGTCAGGCCTCTGACCATCCGGACCACCGGAAAGTCGATGCCGGGCGCCAGAGCGACCTCCAGGGGGCCCATCTCGGCGAAGCCGCAGGCGGCGTAGAACGGCACCGCCGTCCGGGTGCTCAGGCATTCCATGACGCTCACCCCGGCCTCGATGGCGTCGGCGACGACCCGCGCCACCAGCGCCCGTCCGATGCCGCGGCGGGTTCGCCGGTGGTCGGTGACGACGTGGCGGACATGCCCGACCCGGCGCCGAACGCGACCGCCGCCGCGACCGGGCGGCGACGCCCGGCTCCAGCCGCCGGCGCCCACCAGCGCGCCCGCCTCCTCGACGACGTAGTACCGGCCGGAGCAGACGAGGCGCGCGTTGGCGCGCGCAATCAGCGGCACCGCAAGCACCTGCAGCGACGGCGGATAGTCCGCACGCAGGAGCGCGGGATAGGACATTGCGAGAAGCGCATCGACCGCCGCGATGTCGGCGGCGCCGGCAACCCGGACCGTCAGCGTCTCGATCATCGGTGCCTCCGGAACGAGAAAGGCCGCGCGAGATGCGCGGCCTACCATACGCCGAGGCGTGACGCGATCCTACTTGATCTTGCCTTCCTTGTACTCGACGTGCTTGCGGGCGACGGG
>CAYMRW010000265.1:0-4044 GCA_964392825.1 uncultured Rhodobacterales bacterium | reverse complement strand
CGGGCGACGCTGAGCCTCGCCGCGGCGCTTCGCCGGCGCGGGGTCGAGATCGTGGCCGACGCGCCCGACGCGGGCGCCGTCGTCTGGGCGACGGGGCATGCGGGCCTGCGCGAACTCGGCGTCGGGCGCGGCGTCAAGGGTCAGGGCGCGACGCTGGCCTTCGACGCCCGCGGGAGACCGCAGGTCAATCCGCCCGGCGGCTACGTCGTCCCGCACGCCGACGGCACGGTCGGCATCGGCTCGACAACCGAGACGGACTGGTCCGGCCCCGACCCGGATGCCCGGCTCGACGACGTGGTGGCGCTGGCGCGTGCCGCCTGCCCGATGCTGGCCGGCGCCCCCGTGGTCGAGCGATGGGCGGGCATCCGCCCCCGCGCCGACACCCGCCAGCCGGTCCTCGGCCCGCTCCCCGGGCGGCCCGGACACTTCGTGGCCAACGGGGCGTTCAAGATCGGCTTCGGCCTCGCCGCCGAGGTGGGGCGGCTGATGGCCGATCTGGTGGTCGAGGGGCGCGACGCCATCGCCCCGCCCTTCCGCGTCGAGACCGCGCTGAACCGCGCCGGCGGCGGGAAAGTCCTCGAGCGCTAGCCGCCGGGCGGTGCGCCAGGTCGTCCGGGGCGAGGTGCCGGCCGCACCCGGGCCGCACCGGGTCCCCGACGATCGGCCGACCGGCATGCGGCCCGGTTTGCGTCCGCCGGGGAAGCCGCTAACGTCGCGCCCGAGGGGGACGGCGATGCTGGGCAATCTGACGATGGAGGCGCTGCGCGCCGCGGTCGAGGCGGGCGAGATCGACACGGTGCTCGTCTGCATGGTCGACATGCAGGGCCGGCTGATGGGCAAGCGGCTGCACGCGGCGCACTTCCTCGACCACGGGCACGCCGAGACGCATTGCTGCAACTACCTCCTCGCCACCGACCTCGCCATGTACACGGTCGCCGGCTACGCCGCGACGAGCTGGCAGGCGGGCTACGGCGACTACACGATGCGCCCCGACCTCGCGACGCTGCGCCGTGTGCCCTGGCTCGCCGGAACGGCGCTGGTCCTGTCGGACGTCCTCGATCACCACGCGCACGCGCCGGTGCCGCACAGCCCGCGGGCGATGCTCGCGGCACAGCTCGACCGGCTCGCGGCGGCGGGGTTCGGGGCGCGGATGGCGACCGAGCTCGAGTTCTTCCTGTTCCGCGGCACGCCCGAGCAGATCCGGGCCAGCGGCCTCCGCCTCGCGCCGATCTCCGATCACAACGAGGACTACCACATCCTGCAGACGACGAAGGAGGAGGGGATCCTGCGCCCCCTGCGCAACCAGCTCGCGGGCGCCGGGATCCCGGTCGAGGGGACCAAGGGCGAGGCCGAGACCGGGCAGGCCGAGCTCAACATCCGCTACGGCGACGGGCTCCTCGCGGCCGACTACCACACGATCGCCAAGCACGCGGCGAAGGAGATCGCCTGGGCGAACGGCGCCACGGCGTCGTTCCTGCCCAAGTGGCATCCCGATAAGGTCGGCAGCGCCGCCCACGTGCACCTGTCGCTGACCCGCGACGGCGGCCCCGCCTTCTTCGACGAGGCGGCCGAGCACGGGCTGTCGGGGACCGGGCGCGCGTTCCTCGCGGGGCTCCTCCGCCACGCGCCCGAGTACACGGTGTTCCTCGCCCCCTACGTCAACAGCTACAAGCGGTTCCGGCCCGGCACCTTTGCGCCGACCCGCTGCGTCTGGTCGGTCGACAACCGCACCGCGGGCTACCGCCTCGTCGGCGAGGGCACAAAGGCGGTCCGGGTCGAGTGCCGGGTCCCGGGATCGGACATCAACCCGTACCTGACGCTGGCGGCGATGCTGGCCGCGGGTCTCGCCGGGATCGAGGGCGGCTACGACCTGCCGTCCGCGGCGGCGGGCGACGCCTACGAGGGCGGGGCCGACGAGATCCCGCGCACGCTGCGGGCCGCGACCGAGACGCTGCGCGGCTCCGCCATGCTGCGGGGCGCGATGGGCGACGCGGTCGTCGACCACTACGTCCGGGCCGCCGAGTGGGAGCAGGAGGCGTTCGACGCCGCGGTCACGGACTGGGAGATAGCGCGGGGCTTCGAGCTCGCCTGAGAGGGGCGCCGCGGCTCGCCGGGGGCCTTGGGCCCCCACCTCTCCGCGGCGGCGTCGCCTCCGGCCCCGCCGGGGATTGCGGCGGACGGGGCGCGATGCGAGACCTCGCGGAAACCTTGGGGAGGGGGAAAAGCGATGGCCAAGCTGACCTGCACGTCGCCGATCGACGGCTCGGTGGTGACCGAGCGCGAGGCGCTGTCGGTGGACGCGGCCTGCGACGTCGCCGCGCGGGCCCGTGCCGCGCAGGCCGACTGGGCGCGCCGGCCGCTTGCGGAGCGCGTCCGGCTGGTGCTGGCCGGGATGGAACGGCTGGGCGCCATGAACGACGAGATCGTGCCCGAGCTGGCGCGCATGATGGGCCGCCCGGTGCGCTACGGCGGCGAGTTCGGCGGCGTCCGCGAGCGGACGGAGCACGTGGCGGCGATCGCCGAAACGGCGCTGGCGCCGATCGAGATCGAGGACAGCCCACGCTTCCGCCGCCTGATCCGGCGCGAGCCGCACGGGGTCGTCCTGGTGATCGCCCCCTGGAACTACCCCTACATGACCGCGATCAATACCGTCGCCCCGGCGCTGATCGCCGGCAACGCCGTGCTCCTCAAGCACGCGACCCAGACCCTGCTGGCCGGCGAGCGCATGGTCCGTGCCTTCGTCAAGGGCGGGGTGCCGGGCGACGTGTTCGTCAACGTCTTTCTCGACCACGCGGGCACCGAGGCGCTGATCGCCGGCGGGGCCGCCGACTTCGTGAACTTCACGGGCTCGGTCGCGGGGGGCCGAGCCATCGAGCGCGCGGCCGCGGGGACGTTTACGCCCGTGGGGCTGGAGCTCGGCGGCAAGGACCCGGGCTACGTGACGGAGGACGCGGACCTTCCCGCCGCCATCGAGACGCTGATGGACGCGGCCATGTACAACTCCGGTCAGTGCTGCTGCGGGATCGAGCGCATCTACGTGGCGCGGCCGCTCTACGGCGATTTCGTCGACGGCGCCGTCGCCGAGGCGCGCAAGCTGCGCCTCGGCGATCCGCGCGACCCCGAGACGACGCTCGGGCCGATGGCGCACGCGCGGTTCGCGAAGGCCGTGCGAGCGCAGATCGAGGCGGCGGTGGCGCAAGGGGCTGTGGCGCACCTGCCGCGACTGCAGGCCGACGACGGCGGCGCCTACCTTTCGCCGCAGATCCTGACCGGGGTGACGCACGACATGGCGGTCATGCGCGAGGAGAGCTTCGGGCCGGTGGTGGGCATCATGCCCGTCGAGGACGACGAGGAGGCGGTGCGGCTGATGAACGACAGCCCCTACGGGCTCACCGCGTCGCTCTGGACCGCCGACCCCGACCGCGCCGAGGCGATCGGCGCCCGCATCGAGACCGGCACCGTGTTCCAGAACCGCGCCGACTACCTCGACCCGGCGCTCTGCTGGACCGGTTGCAAGGACACTGGCCGCGGCGGCTCGCTGGGCATCATCGGCTTTCACAACCTGACGCGCCCGAAGAGCTACCACCTGAGGAAGGCCGCGGCATGACGAGCCTCCGGGCCGTGGCGCGGGTGGCGGATGCGGGAGCCTCCGGCGGGGATATTTGCCGGAAAGATGAAGGCGCGGGCCGCTGCGCCCGGGGGCGCGAGACGGGCGGCGGTCGATGAGCCCCGTGGCGACGTGGTCCTATCCGACCGAGGTGCGGTTCGGCGCCGGGCGTCTCGGGGAGCTGGGCGATGCCTGCGGCGGCGCGATGATCCGCCGTCCGCTCCTGGTGACGGACCGGGGCTTGGCGCGGCTGCCGATCGTGGCGCGGGCGCTCGACATCCTCGATGCGCAAGGCTTCGGGCGCGCGGTCTTCGCCGAGGTCGACCCGAACCCCGACGAACGCAACCTCGCGGCGGGGATCCGGGCCTGGCGCGAGGGCGGGCACGACGGGGTCGTGGCGATGGGCGGCGGCTCGGCGCTCGATCTCGGCAAGGCCA
>CAYMRW010000264.1:0-4046 GCA_964392825.1 uncultured Rhodobacterales bacterium | reverse complement strand
GCGCCCGCAGGAAGGCGCCGCTCGCGTCGCGCCAGGTCCAGGCGAGCGTCGCCTCCCCCGCCGCATCGAGGATCGCGGGCACCATCTCGTCCACCGCCTCCGGATCCGCGACCATGACCTCGAGCTCGTCGGCGACGCCCTGGCGGTTGAAGTAGACCTGCGCCTCCTCGAACGGCATGTAGACGCGCGTGCGGTCGATGTCGTAGCGCCCGGCCTCGAAGACGAAGGCGATCTCGTAGGCCGAGATGCGCGGCGAGGTGCCGAACGCCGTGCGCGCCCCGTCGGGGGAGATCAGGCGCAGCGTGTCGCCGGCGCCGACGCCGAGCTCGCGTGCCACGCCGGCGCCGATGGCGATGCCCGTGGGGAACGCAGTCATGTCGCCCCGGACCGTCGCGGGGTCGGCGATGCGCGGCAGGGTGGCGAGGTCCTCGGGGCGGATGCCGAAGACCTCGACGCCGGCGTTGCGGCCTTCGGCGCTGGCCATCACTTGGCCGCGGACCAGCGGCGCGACCCGGCTCACCCCCGGAACGCCCGCGACGCGCGCGGCCGCGGCCTCGAAATCCTCGAGGCCGGTCAGGCGGGCGCCGGCCTCGTCGACGCGTGGCTGGGCATAGACGGTGACGTGGGCGTTGGCGCCGAGGATTGTGTCGACGAACTCGGCCCGGAACCCGGCGCGGACCGACAGCGTCGCGATCAGCGCGAAGACCGCGAGCGTGATACCGAGGACGCTGATCCAGGTCATCACGCTGATGCCGCCCTCGGCCCGCCGGGCGCGCAGGTAGCGCCACGCGATCATCCACTCGAAGGCGGCGAAGGGTGCGGCGCCGGTCATGCGCGCGCGATGTGCGCGCGAACGCCCCTGCCGTCAAGCGGACGGGGTGCCCGGGCGCCGCCCGGCGCCGCCCCGGGCCCCTGGTCTCAGGCGTCCTCGGTCGTCGGGCGGGCGACCGCGGGCGCAGGCTCGCGCAGGACGTCCGACGGCTCGATCGCCCGCCAGATCAGCGCCCCCGCGACGCCGCCGATCAGGGGCGCCACCCAGAAGAGCCAGAGCTGCGTCAGCGCCGGCGCGTCGGCGAAGAGCGCCACCCCGGTCGACCGGGCCGGATTGACCGACGTGTTCGTCACCGGGATCGAGACGAGGTGGATGAGCGTCAGCGCGAGGCCGATGGCGATCGGGGCGAAGCCGGGGACGGCATTCCTCGCCGTGGCGCCGAGGATGATCACGACGAAGCCCGCGGTCATGAGGATCTCGGTCACCAGCGCCGCCGGGAGCGCGTATCCGCCCGGCGACGCGGCCCCGTAGCCGTTCGAGGCGAAGCCGCCGACGCCGGCGAACTCGGGCTGCCCCGAGACGACCACGTAGAGGACCGCCGCGGCCAGGATGGCGCCTGCCACCTGCGCCGCCCAGTAGGGCAGGAGCAGCCCCCGCTCGAACCGGCCGGCGACCAGCAGCCCGAGGCTGACGGCGGGGTTGAAGTGGCCGCCGGATATGCCGCCGACCGCATAGGCCATGGTCAGGACCGTGAGGCCGAAGGCGAGGCTGACACCGACCCAGCCGATCCCGACGTCGGGAACCCCTGCCGCGAGCACGGCGCTCCCGCACCCGCCGAACACCAGCCAGAACGTTCCGAAGGCTTCCGCAAGAAGTTTCCGTGACATCGCGCTCTCCGACCGTGACCGCCGCGGACCCTACGCATCGGGCCGGATTCGTGCCAAACGGATTCGGCGGGCGCATCCCGCGGGCTTCGAAAAATGGCGTTTCGCGCGCGTCCCGCTACAGTGACCGGCATCGCAGCACGGAGGATCGACAGGTGATCAAGGCAATCGCAGGCAGCATCCTCGCGGCGTGGCTGGTGGTGCCCGGCGCCTCTCCGGCGCTGGCCAGCGGGCCGGACTTCTCGATCGCCGGGGCGGAGCGGGTCGGACTGCCGCTCCTGACCGACTTCGCGCTGAACGGACCGCCGTGCGGCGCCACGGGCCGGGCGCGGATCGACGTGACCTTCACCGATCCCGACGGCATCGCGTATGCCGCGGTCAGCCTCGGCGCGGCGCGGACCGACCCCGCGGTGTCGGACTTCATCGACACGACGATCTGGCTGCCGTTCTACGCCAAGTCGCGCCGCGACTACCGCTGGCGCTACGAGGATGCCGCGGCGACGCGGACCGCCCATACCATCCCCATCGTTCTCGACCTGATCCCGACTGCGGGACCGATCCCCGCCGAGATCATGGCCAAGGACGGACGCGGCCGCCTCACCTCGCGCACCCTGGCGCTGCGCCCCGCCCCCTGCCGCTAGCGGCGGGACCGAGCGAGGGCCGCGCAGCGGTCGGGCGGGAGGCCGGGATGGAGCGTGCTCGACGCGTCCGCCGCGCAGGATCTGCGGCACCCGCAGTCGGGCGTCGCCCCGTCCAAGCGGCGGCGCGCACGGGCCGCCTCGGACGGACTGCACTGGAGCAGATGCCGCCGCCACGCCGCATTAGCCACCGAGCCGGGCGGCAGCGTCCGACGCCAGCAGTCGGGACGGAGCGCTCGATGCCCGTCGCTCAGATCCGCGGCATCCGGCGAGGCCGCGCCGCTCGCCAGGCGGCGTGCGCGGGCCGCATCGGACGAGATTGCATTGGGCAGACGCCGCCGCGCCCCGCCATCAGCCGCCAACGGTGGAGCCGTTCCAGCACGTCGGCCGCGGGCGGATAGATCGGGCCGTGGGCATGCTCGATGCGCCCGCCGTCGAGGATCAGGGTCAGGCGGCGCAGTAACGTCGGACCGGCCACCGTGAAGGTCGGCAAGCGGTGCCGGCGCGTGAACTCCAGGGTGGTGTCGGAGAGAAGCCCGTAGGGGAGGCGCAGACGCACCGCCGCTTCGGCCCGCAATTCGGACGGGATAAGCCGTGCATCGCGTCGGCATCGCCCCGCCGCGGGCAACCGTGGAAATCGCGGAAGGCACGGGCCTGCGGCGTGCAGCCTCTCGCACCCCGGATCGTGTCCCAATCGCGCGGAAGATCGACGCCCGGGCGCGCGGCCATCGGATAGACGAAGACGGCGGTGGTGGCGGTCAGGGCGGCGAGATCGACCGCGCCGCCGCCCGTCGCCGGCAGCGGCGCGGGCCCCAGCGCAGGCCCCGCCAGGTGATCGGCCGCCCGTCGTCGACAAGACGCGGCAGCGCCGACCGATCCGGCGCCCGGGTCAGGCGTAGATCTCGCGCAGCCGGGCCACGGCGGCGTCGGGCGACATGTCCTCGCTCGCGCCGGTGCGGCGGCAGGTGAGTTCCACCTTGCCGGCGGCCAGACCGCGCGGGCCGACCGTCACGCGCCACGGCAGGCCGATGAGGTCCATCGTCGCGAACTTGGCGCCCGCCCGCTCCTCGGTATCGTCGTAGAGCGGGTCGAGCCCCGCCGCGCGCAGGCGCCGGTATATGTCCTCGCAGGCGGCGTCGGTGGCGGTGTCGCCCTGCCGGAGGTTGACGATGCCGGCGTGGAACGGTGCCACGCCCTCGGGCCACACGATGCCGCGCGCGTCGTGGTTGGCCTCGATCAGGGCGCCGACGAGGCGGCTGACGCCGATCCCGTGCGAGCCCATGTGCACCGGCACCCGTTCGCCCGCCTCGTCGGTGACGACGGCACCCATCGGCTCGGAGTACTTGGTGCCGAAATAGAAGATCTGGCCGACCTCGATGCCGCGGGCGTGCCAGCGACGCTCTTCCGGCACCCGCTCCTCGAACACGGTTTCGTCGTGGGTATCCTCAGTCCGGGCGTAGAGCGCCGTGAACTCCTCGAGCACGCCGCGGCATGCGTCCCAGTCGTCATAGTCGATCTGCCGCGCGCCCAGGCGGATGTCGGTCACCCGGGCGTCGTAGAAGACGCCCGACTCGCCGGTCTCGGCGAGGACCAGGAACTCGTGGCTGTAATCACCACCTATGGGACCGGTTTCCGCTTTCATCGGAATGGCTTGAAGCCCCATCCTCTCGTAGGTTCTGAGGTAGCTCACCAGGTGCCGGTTGTAGGCGTGCTTGGCCGACGCCTCGTCGACGTCGAAGTTGTAGCCGTCCT
>CAYMRW010000263.1:3593-4051 GCA_964392825.1 uncultured Rhodobacterales bacterium | reverse complement strand
CCCGCGTCAAGAGCCAGATGGAGCGGACCCAGCGCGAGTACTACCTCAACGAGCAGATGAAGGCGATCCAGCGCGAGCTGGGCGACGGCGAGGAGGGCCAGGGCGAGATCGCCGAGCTGGAGGAGCGCATCGAGGCGACGCAGCTCTCCGCCGAGGCGCGCGAGAAGGCAGATGCCGAGCTGAAGAAGCTCAAGTCGATGAGCCCGATGAGCGCCGAGGCGACGGTGGTGCGCAACTACCTCGACTGGATGCTGTCGATCCCGTGGGGCGTGAAGTCTCGCGTCAAGAAGGACCTGAACCGGGCGCAGAAGGTACTGGACGACGACCACTACAGCCTCGAGCGCGTCAAGGAACGGATCGTGGAGTACCTCGCCGTCCAGCAGCGTTCGAAGAAGCTGCGCGGACCGATCCTCTGCCTCGTCGGGCCGCCCGGCGTCGGCAAGACCTCGCTCGGCAAG
>CAYMRW010000263.1:0-3568 GCA_964392825.1 uncultured Rhodobacterales bacterium | reverse complement strand
CGGTGGCGCGGGCCACGGGGCGCGAGTTCATCCGGATCTCGCTGGGCGGGGTCCGCGACGAATCCGAGATCCGCGGGCACCGTCGGACCTACATCGGCTCGATGCCGGGCAAGATCGTGCAGTCGCTGAAGAAGGCCAAGACGACGAACCCGCTCATCCTGCTCGACGAGATCGACAAGATGGGGCAGGACTTCCGCGGCGATCCGGCAAGCGCGATGCTCGAGGTGCTCGACCCCGAGCAGAACTCGACCTTCGTCGACCACTACCTCGAGGTGGAGTACGACCTGTCGAACGTGATGTTCATCACCACGGCGAACTCGTACAACATGCCCTCGCCGCTCCTCGACCGGATGGAGATCATCACGCTCGCCGGCTACACCGAGGACGAGAAGACCGAGATCGCCAAGCGGCACCTGATCCCGAAGCAGGTCAGGAACCACGGCCTGAAGGCGCGCGAGTTCGAGCTGACGGACGCGGCGCTGCAGGAGATGATCCGGGTCTACACGCGCGAGGCGGGCGTGCGGAACCTCGAGCGCGAGATCGCCAAGCTCTGCCGCAAGGCGGTGACGCGGATCGTGCGCAAGGACACCGACAAGGTGATCGTGACGGCCGAGAACCTCGACGACTTCCTCGGCGTCAAGAAGTTCCGCTACGGGCTCGCCGAGCGCGAGGACCAGATCGGCGTGGTGACCGGCCTTGCATGGACGCAGGTCGGCGGCGACCTCCTGTCGATCGAGGCGCTGCGGCTGCCCGGCAAGGGGCGGATGAAGACGACGGGCAAGCTTGGCGACGTGATGAAGGAATCCATCGACGCGGCCTCGTCCTTCGTGCGCTCGATCGCGCCGCAGATCGGCGTTAAGCCGACGCGCTTCGACACGATGGACATCCACGTCCACGTGCCCGAGGGCGCGACGCCGAAGGACGGCCCGTCCGCCGGCGTCGCCATGGTCACGTCGATCGTTTCGGTGCTGACCCAGATCCCGGTCCGCAAGGACATCGCGATGACCGGCGAGGTCACGCTGCGCGGCAACGTGCTGGCGATCGGCGGGTTGAAGGAGAAACTGCTCGCGGCACTTCGGGGCGGGATCAAGACCGTGCTCATCCCGGAGGAAAACGAGAAGGATCTGACCGAGATACCGGACAACGTGAAGGACAATCTCGAGATCATCCCGGTCGGCAACGTCCGCGACGTGTTGCATCACGCCCTCGTCCGCGAGCCCGAGTCCATCGAATGGGACGAGGCCGACGAGGAGGCCGCGGCGGCGGCCGCGGCGGCACGGAAGGACGACGCGCCTTCCGCCACCGCGCACTGACGCGCCAGGCGTCGGCCGATGGGCCGGGGTCGCTACGAAACGAAAAGCCGGCGCCGCCTTCGACTGGAGGGCGGCGCCGGCGAAGTTATGGTGCTCCCTCGACGCCTCGGGCGGCCGTCCGAGATACGGTTCTGCATCTTCGCGCAGGGACGGACCGGTTCGACGCTTCTGACATCGCTGCTCGATTCGCATCCTGAGGTGCGCTGCCGCGACGAGATCCTGCGCCGTCCGCGACTTTTCCCGCTGGCCTTCGCATGCAACATGGCGCGTGGCACCGGGAGGCGCGCCTTCGGTTTCCACGTGAAGATCTACCAGCTCACCGTTCATCAGCGTGTGGAAGAACCGGGTAGGTTCCTGAGATCGCTGACCGAGCGCGGCTGGCGGCTGGTGCATCTGACGCGCCGCGACCCGATCGCGCACGCGTTCTCGAACGTGTACGCCCGGCACGTGCGCCGGATGCACTTCGACGGGGAGGGGGCGCGGCACGAGGATTCCCTCATCTGGGTCGATCCCGCGGACTTCGTCCGCCGCGTCCGCGACCGGCTGCGCTTCGACGAGGCGGAGCGGCGGGCGCTGGCGATGCTCGAGCCGTTCCGCCTGGTCTACGAGGACGACCTCGTCGATCCGTACCGGCGCGCCCTGCGCCTAGGCGAACTGCAGGACTGGCTGGGCCTCGTCCCCCGGCCGCTGCAGAGCGACCTCACGCCCTCGGTCCGACGCTCTCCGTGGGAACTGATGGCGAACGCTGACGCGGTCCGCGCGGCGCTGAGCAACGGCGGGTACGCCGGTTTGGTGGATCAGGGCGCCGGATCCGCCGCGGTCTAGCCGTGCCGCATCGGCTCGACTGCGCTCGGCAAGACGTCCGCAGGAGCGGCAGATGGCGAACTCGTGCCCACGGGGCACGCGATCCGTGGCTGCAGACGACAGACCCAGGCGCATTGCAGATGTCGACCGCCGGGCGCGGGAAGCCTTTGAGAGGGACGAGGCCGGCAAGAAGGCCGCGGCAGGCCGCGCGGTCCGGGCGCCGAGAGCGGTGCACCGGATGCGATCGGCCGGCCTGCTTCAGACAGTGGATCGTACGCGTCGACTGTCGACGTCGCGGCGCTCTTGGCCAGATCGACCAGACTGTACCGGCAGAAGCGAAGGCGACCCTGGGGATCAGGCGTCGTCTGGGGCGGTCGTCCGACGCGCTGGGTTTCAGTTGATGAGCGTGGGCTTCGTCGCGTGGGTGACGTTCGACGGCAGGACGCCGAGACGCTTCGCGACCTCCGTATATGCGTCGGCGAGGTTGCCGAGATCCCGGCGGAACACGTCCTTGTCGAGCTTCTTGCCCGACTGCGCGTCCCAGAGGCGGCACGAATCCGGGCTGATCTCGTCGGCCACGATCAGCCGCGGATAATCGTTCTCCCAGATGCGACCGACCTCGATCTTGAAGTCGACGAGGGTGATCCCGACCGCCATCATCGTGCCGGAGAGAAAGTCGTTCACCCGGAGCGCCAGGGCCACGATGTCGTCGAGATCCTGCTGCGAGGCCCAGTTGAACGCGAGAATGTGCTCCTCGGTGACGAGCGGATCGCCGAGCGCGTCGTCCTTATAGTAGAACTCGACGATGGGGCGGGGGAGGGGCGTCCCCTCCTCGATGCCCAGGCGCTTCGAAAGGGACCCGGCGGCGATGTTGCGCACGATGACCTCGAGCGGAACGATCTCGACCGACCGGATGAGCTGCTCGCGCATGTTGATACGACGAATGAAGTGCGTCGGCACGCCGATCTGGTTCAGCCCGCGCATGAAGAACTCGCTCAGGCGGTTGTTGAGAACCCCCTTGCCCTCGACCACGCCGCGCTTCTCGGCATTGAATGCGGTTGCGTCGTCCTTGAAGTACTGGATGAAGGTCCCGGGCTCGGGGCCCTCGTAGAGGATCTTCGCCTTGCCCTCGTAGACCTTCTTACGCCGCGCCATGGCCGCTCCCAAACAGGACGAGGCGCCGGGATTAATCCGAGCGCCGAACCGTCGATATAGTCGAACGCCCCGCGTCGCACAAGCGCGGGCTCTTGGCAGCCCAGGGTCGCGCGGGCATATGGAGTCAAAGCGGTTGAATTGGGGAGGGACCCGAATGACCACCTTCGACGATCGCGAGAACGCGTTCGAGAACAAATTCGCCCACGACGCCCAGATGCAGTTCCGGGCCGAGGCGCGGCGGAACCGCCTGCTCGGCCTCTGGGCGGCGGAAAAGCTCGGCAAGGATGGCGAAGAGG
>CAYMRW010000262.1:0-4063 GCA_964392825.1 uncultured Rhodobacterales bacterium | reverse complement strand
GTCGCGGCTTCGCGCCGGTGACGCTCTGCCGCGCCTGCGGCAAGCAGATCGGCTGTCGCCAGTGCGACGCGCGCATGGTCGAGCACCGCTTCCGCGGCCGCCTCGTCTGTCACCAGTGCGGCGACAGCCGCCCGGTCCCGGACGAATGCCCCGAGTGCGGGGTCGCGGGCCAACTCGCCGCCGTCGGTCCGGGGGTCGAGCGGCTGGCCGAAGAGGTGGCGGAGCGGCTGCCCGGGGCCCGCGTCGCGGTCCTGTCCTCCGATCTCTTCACCTCGGCCGGGGCGCTCAGGGCCCGGATCGAGGCCATCGCCACGGGCGAGGCCGACATCATCATCGGCACTCAGCTGGTCGCCAAGGGCCACAACTTTCCCTTGCTGACGCTCGTCGGCGTCGTCGACGCCGACCTCGGCCTGCAGGGATCGGACCTGCGCGCCGCCGAGCGCACGTTTGCGCTGATGCGCCAGGTCGCGGGGCGCGCCGGCCGCGGCGACCGCGAGGGCGAAGCGCTTCTGCAGACCTGGCAGCCCGACCACCCGGTCATCCGCGCCATCGTCTCGGGCGACGAGGAGGCGTTCTGGCGCGCCGAGGCGGCGGAGCGGCGGGCGTTCGGCATGCCGCCCTACGGTCGCATGGCGGGCATCGTCCTTAGCTCGACCGACCTCGCACAGGTCTTCGATCTCGGCACCGCGCTGGCACGGGCCGACGCGCCGCTCCGCCGCATCGGCGCCGAGCTCTGGGGGCCGGCGCCGGCACCGATTGCCCGCATCCGCGGCCGCCACCGCATCCGCCTCCTCGCCAAGGCGCCGAAGGCGGCTCCGCTGCAGGCCGCGCTCGTAGAGTGGGTGGCGCAGGTCCGCATCCCCTCCGGGGCCCGCGTCTCGATCGACATCGACCCGCAAAGCTTCCTCTGACCCGCGCCGAATCGGGCGAGCCAGGAGGGCGCTTTGCACGCCCTTCGAGGTTGGTCTAAGCGAGGCCGCACGGCAGGCCCCGCGGGAACAGCATGTCAGCCATCATTCGCTACGTCGCCCCGATGCTCCTTCTCCTCGCGCTCGCGCTCGGCGCGCCCGAAGCGTCCGCGCAGGCCGTTCCGGGCCTGACCGCGACTCAGGGCGGAGCGGAGGCGCCGGCGGAAGGCGATGCCGTGGACCCCGTCGACCTGCTCCTCGAGATCCTCCAGGACGAGGAGGCCCGCGCCCGCCTCGTCGAGAGGCTTGAGGCGACCGGCGCCGAGCCCCTTGCCGCGGAGGTGGCGGAGGAGCGTCCGGGCATCGCGACCCTGGTTTCGTCCGCCTTCCGCGAGTTCGTGGAAGGTACCCGCGAGCGCGTGGCGGAGTGGGTCGAACTCGTGCGCGGTATCCCGAACCTGCTCTCGGGCATCACCGCGCAGGAGATCGAACTCCTCGTCGAGGTGCTGGAGCTTTTGCTCCTCACCATCGCCGTGACCTGGGCCACGTTCATCATCCTGCGCAGCGCTGCCATGCCGCTCTACCGCCGGATGGGGGTCCGGGCGGGCGCGATGCCCCTTCTGCGCAAGATCGTGCCGTTTCTCGCGGCCGCGGTGATCGATCTTCTCATCCTCGCCATCTCGGGGTCCACCGGCGTGATCGTCGCGCGGGTGTTCTTCGCCGGGTCCGTCGAGGGCTTCGCCACGCAGCTTCTCTACCTCTTCGCATTCTTTGCGGTCGGGCTCTGCAACGCGGCGCTGCGCCTGCTCCTGTCGCCGGCCACGGGCGGACTGAGACCGCTGAACCTGTCGGACTGGGCGGCGCGGCGCCTCTACCGCGTCGCGCGCATCACCGTCAGCACGATCGGCTACGGTTTCCTCCTCGTCATGCCGGTCGTCGAGCGGGAGGCGGGCTTCTACGAGGCGCGGAGTACGGCGATCGTCATCTGGCTCCTCGTGATCGTGCACCTCGCCGCCATGGTCCTGCACTACCGCCGTCCGGTGGGCGACTGGCTCCTGCAGCAGACCGGACGCGCCCGCTGGCGCAACGAACCAACGGGGGACCCCGCGGGCACGGCGCCCGCCGCGGCCGGATCCGACGTTCCGGCCTCGAGATTCCTCCGCGGGCTCGCGCATGCCTGGTACTGGGTGGCGCTGTTCTGGCTCGGATGGCTCCTCGTCACCGTCATGCAGGGGCGCCGCGGGTCGATCGCCGAGCTGATGGGGGCGTCGGGCCGGGTCGCCCTCGCCCTCATGGTCGTGTTCGTGCTTTCGGCCGTGATCGGCAACGTCATGCGCCGCGGCATCTCCCTGCCGCAGGGGCTCTCGCGTCGCGTCCCCCTCCTCGAGACGCGGCTGAACTACCACGTGCCCCGCGGCCTCTTCGTGATCCGGGTGTTCCTGCTCCTCGGCGTCGTCTTCTACGCGATCGAGACGCTGGACTTCCTCGACATCGCTTCGTGGCAGGCGAGCCAGCTCGGCCTGCGCCTCGTCAGCGACTTCTTCGGCGTCGTGCTGATCGTGCTCGGGGCCTTCCTCGTCTGGCTCGCGCTGACCTCCTGGGTCGACTACCGGCTGAACCCGGATTTCGGCGACGCGCCGACGGCGCGGGAGCAGACCCTGTTCACCCTCCTCAAGAACGCCGCGACGGTCCTGATCATCGCCTTGGCGCTCATGTTCTCGCTGTCCGAGATCGGGCTCAACATCGGGCCGCTCCTGGCCTCGGCGGGCGTCGTCGGCCTCGCCATCGGCTTCGGCGCGCAGAAGATGGTCGAGGACATCATCAGCGGTGCCTTCATACAGTTCGAGAACGCCATCAACGTGGGCGACGTGGTGTCGGCGGGCGGCATCACCGGCTCGGTCGAGCGGCTGTCGGTCCGCTCGGTCAGCCTGCGCGACCTCAGCGGCATCTTCCACATCATCCCGTTCTCGTCGGTCGGGACGGTGTCGAACTACACCCGCGACTTCTCGTACTACGTGATCGACATGGGCGTCGCCTACCGGGAGAACGTGCCGGAGGTGAAGCGGGCGATGCACGACGCCTTCGACGAGCTGCGCATGGATCCCGAGCGCGGCGCCTTCGTCCTCGGCGACCTCGACTGGTTCGGCCTCGACGCGTTCGGCGACAACGCCGTGGTGCTGAAGTGCCGGGTCAAGACCTGGCCCGGACAGCAATGGGGGATCGGCCGCGCCTACAACGAGATCCTCAAGCGCGTCTTCGACGAGCGCGGCATCGAGATCCCGTTCCCGCAGCGCACCCTGTGGCACGGCGAGCCCAAGGGCGGCCATCCCGCGGTCACGCCCGCGCGCATCGAGACCTCGCCCCTCCACGGCGACGACGCCGCCCCGGGTCACGAGGAGGATTGAGGCGGGCTAGCCCGCGAGGGTGCCGACGAAGACCCCGCTGCCTGCCAGCCGTACCGCCCCCTCGGCAATCCCGGCGCCCTCCGCGACGCCCGCGGCCACCGGTTTCGGCAGCGGCACCGTCACCGGCTCCGGCGAGAGGTTGAAGGCGCAGAAGTCGGCCGCGCCCCGCATGTAGGCGAGCGCCGGAGCCGGCACGTCGAGGAACCGCGTCGCGCCGCCCCGCAGGTCCGGCCGGCCGCGCCGGTAGGCCAGCATCCGCCGGTAGAACTCCAGGACCGAATCCGCTCGGCCCGTCTGCGTGTCGACGGCACGCCGGGCGTGCGCGTCCCGCACCGGCAGCCAGGTCCGCGCCGCGGTCGAGAACCCGGCGTTCGGCGCTCGGGCCGCCCAGGGCATCGGCGTTCGACAGCCGTCGCGTCCCGGGTTGCCCGGCCAGAAGGCCAGTCCCTCGGGGTCGACCAGCTCGTCGTAGTCGAGCGTCACCTGCGGCAGCCCTAGCTCCTCCCCCTGGTACAGGCAGACCGACCCGGGCAGCGTCAGCAGGAGCGCCGCGCAGAGCTTGGCGAGCGCCTCCGGGTCGGCGCCGACCTCGGCCCATCGGCTCACGTGGCGCGGCACATCGTGGCTCGAGAACGCCCAGCATGGCCAGCCGGAGAACCCATCGGTGAAGACCGACTCGATCTGACGTCGGACGAACGCGGGCGTCAGCGTCGCCTCCATCAGCGCGGTGTTGTAGGCCATGTGCAGCCG
>CAYMRW010000261.1:0-4081 GCA_964392825.1 uncultured Rhodobacterales bacterium | reverse complement strand
TCTCGATGGCGCCGGCCCAGTGCCGGCTGAACTCGTAGGCGGCGGTGAACACCGCCTCGTGCACGTCCTCGTTGCGGCTCTGCTCGGGGTCGGCGACGAGCCAGAGGTAGCTCGACGCGAACTCCGCCGAGCCGGCCTCGAGCGCCAGCCGGAGCTCGTTCCGGGAGACGTCGGTCAACTCGTCGAAGACCGCCCGGTTGGTCACCGTGAAGGCGTCTCCGAGACCGAGCTGGGCGCTGACCAGCCAGTCGGACCACGCGCCATCGAGGCCGGTCGAGCGGCTGAACTGCATGGTGTCGTCGAAGCGGAAGACGCGCCCGACATATGAGTTGAACGCCCACGCGTCGGCAAGACGGCTGTAGCCGACGCCGAGGCTCACCCGCATGCCGGTCTCGCTCCGGTCGCTGCCCGGGAACCGGTCGAGGGCGAAGAGGTTGCCCTCGTCGAGATCGACGACGCGGCTGTCCTCGTCCGGCACGTCGTCCCCCGAGACGGCGGACCAGACGAGCTGCGCCACGGGTTCCAGCGTTTCGGCCACGCCGCCCCCGGCGCGGACGAGCGGCCACCGCAGGTCGACGGCCGCGACCGGCGTCACCCTGACCGCCTCGGGGTCGAAGTTCTGGTCGCGGCGCACCCGGTATCCGTCGAGGGCGATCTCGGCCTCGCCCGTCAGGGCGATGCCTGCGGGCAGCGTCGTGCCGCGCATCCAGCCGACGACGCCGCCGATCCGCTGAACGTCGCGCCCGACGACGTCCGCCTCTCCGTCCCGTTCGTAGGCGTCGGCGGCAAGCTCGAGGCTCAGCCGGCCGAAACGGGTCGGAACTGCCCGGATGTAGGAGGCCTCGCCGAGATTGAGCAAATTGCGATCGGCGGCGCGGAGATCGCCGGGGCGCAGGATGTCGAAGTCGAGTGCCGTCAGATCGACGAGCTCGTTCGGGCGAACCCGGTCGATCGACAGCCGGTTCTGCAGCCGCGCCCCCTCGAAATAGCCGTAGCTGTCGAGGTACTCGTCGTCCGAAGCCGTCTGGATCTGGGCGTTCAGGACGAAGCCGCGGGGCAGGGTGAAGACGCCCGTGCCGAAGGCGTAGCCGCGCAGGTCGTCGGGACGCAGGTCGTCGCGGCTCAGGGCGCCGTCTATCTGCACGGTGCCCCGCCGGAACGCCTGCCGATAGCGCAGCTCGACGGTGCGGGTCCGCGGCGTGATGAACGGGGCCACGGTGACGTCGGCGCTGGGGCCGAGCGGCACGAAATAGGGTTGCGCGACGCCGGTGCCGATGTCGCCCGAACCCTTGAAGCGCGGCGCGAGGAACCCGCGCGCGCGCACGACGGTCGGGTCGGGCAGGCGCAGCCGCGGCACGTAGAGAACCGGCACCCCGACGACGCGGAACTGCGCACGCGAGAAGTAGATCTGCCGTGTCTCGGTGTCGTGCAGGACCCGCGCGGCCCGGATCTCCCAGAGCGGCGTCGGGTTCGCGGCGCAGATCCGGCAGGTGGACGCGACGGCGTTGGTCAGGCGGCGGTAGCGCTCGTCGATCACGGCGAGCTCGTCGGCGGCGACCTGGAGTTGCTGGTCGAGCACCAGCCGCGCGCCCGTCAGGATGCCGTCGCGCAGCCCCGGGTCGAGCTCGGCGGTATCGCCGAAGAGGACCGCCGCGCCGTCGCCTTCGGTCAGCCGCACCGGCCCCTCGATCGTCAGCGCTTCGGTCTCGGCGTCGTAGGTGATGCGGTCGGCCGAAAGCCGGGCGCCCTCGTAGAAAACCTCGACGTTGCCCTCGGCGACCAGGACGCTGTCGGCCTCGATCCTGACGCTGTCGGCGACGAGCGAAGCCGGCTGCGCCGCGGCGATCCCGGCCAGACAGATGAGCCCGAGGACGAGAAGCGCCCTCACCCGTCCTCCAGGTGCAGGAGCAGCCCCGCAGGCAGCAGCAGCGTCGCGATGGGGGGCGCCCACGCCGCCAGCAGGACCGGGATCTGCCCGTTCTCTCCCAGGATCTGCGCGAAGTTGCGCACGAAGTAGAGCGAGAACGAGCTAAGCAGCGCGGCAAGGATCATCAGCCCGTGCCGCCCGAAGCGCACGTGGCGCAGCGTGAAGGCGGCGGCCACGAGGACCATGGCGGCGAAGAAGAACGGGTTCGCGAGCTCCATGTGAAGCCATACGCGGTGGCTGCGCGCGGTGAAGCCCGCGCGCTCCAGGCGCTCGATGTAGGCGGGCAGCGCCCAGACCGGGATGGTGGACGCGGTTCCGAAGCTCGTGCGGATCTGCTCCTGGGTGAGGCTCGAGGCGAGGGAGACGGCCTCGAAGCGCTCCGCCACCATCTCGGGGTTCGTGCCGTCGAACTGCCACCGCTTGCCGTCCGCGAGATCCCACCGGCCGGCGCCGAGCTCGGCTCGCGCCGCCTCGATCCGCCAGGCAGGGGTGCCGTCGAGGTCGAAGCCGAGGAAGCTCACATCGCTGAGGACGGTGCCGTCGGGATTGGAGGCGGCGGCGCTGATGACGGTCTGGCCGGCCTCGTTGCCCTCGCGCAGCCACAACCCCTCGTCGCTGATCGACAGGACGCTCGCCACGCGGCCCTGATAGCGGTCCGAGAGCACTTCGTAGCGCGTGTTGGTGGCCGTCACGATCGGGTTCAGCGCCGCGACCGAGAGGACGCCGAAGAGAAAGGCGACGAGCGCGGGCGCCGTCACCGCCCGCAGGGCGGACCGGCCGGCGGCCCGCGTCACCACGAGCTCCGACGACCGCGCGAGACCAAGAAACAGCGAGAGGGTGGCGAGGATCACGATCAGGGGCAGGATCTGGTAGAGCGCGGCCGGAACGCTCAGCGCGGTCAGGGCGAGGATCTGGGTGAAGCCGACGCCCTCGTCACCGAAGCGGCGGATCTGCTCGACGAGGTCGATGAGGAGGATCATCAGGCCGAACGCCACGAGCACGCCCGCGAGCAGCATGAGGAATCGGCGCGCGAAATAGAGATGCAGCTTCATGCCGGCAACGGAACTGGCGCCGTGTCCGTGACCCGCCGCTCGCGGCTCGACACCCAGAGGAGCGCGACGATGACGACGCCGCCCGCCGCCGATCCGGCATAGACGAAGGGCCAGAGCCGTTCGCCCTGCAGGGCGAGGTTCACGAAGGCGGTGTCGACGATCTTGACGCCCGCCACGACCGCCACCGCCGCCAGGACCTGACGCCAGATGCCGAACCGGCTGTACCGCCCGAGGAGCAGGATTGAGAACCCGAGGAGCGGCGCGACGACGGTGAGCGTCGCCTGGCTGAAGCGCTGGTGCCCCTCGACGAGAAGGCGCTCGCGCGGGCGGTCGACCTCGGCGAGGACGGCGGGCGACGGCGCGAGCAGCTCCCCCGTCGACAGCTCGTCGAGGCGCCGCTCGCCGTCGTTCGCCCCGCCCAGGGTCTCGGCGATGGCATAGGTCGCTGCTTCGAAGCGGGTCAGCGCCAGCGTCTGCCGCTCGACGTCCAGCGTCTGCACGACGCCGTCGAACATGCGCAGGAACGGGGCGCCGTCGACGTTGACGAGGAACGCCTCCTGCGCCGTGTAGGTGATCTCCTCGGCCGGATCGCTGGCGTCGACGAGCATCGCGTCGCGCATCTCTCCGTTCGGCGAGATCTCCCGCACATAGAAGGTGACACCGTCGACGGGGTGCCGGAACTGCCCGTCGCGCAGGAAGCGCGCGGTCACGTCGGCGGCGATCTCGGCCTCGCGCGATTCGAGGTCGCCGAGCGCCCGCGGCACGACGAAGTTCACCAGGAGGGCGACCATGGCGGCCACGGTTAGCGCGAACACAAGGACCGGCCGCGCGAGGCGGAACGGGCCGAAGCCCGTGGCCTGCATCACCGTCAGCTCGCTCTCGGCCGACAGCCGGTTGGTGACGTAGAGCGCCGCGGCGAAGGCCGACATCGGCAGCACGAGGCGGATGACGTTCGGCAGCGACAAGAGCGTGAACTCGAGGAACACCGACGCCGTCTGCCCGTCCGAGATGAGCTGGTCGAAGATCAGAACGGCCCGATTGATCCAGTAGACGAGGATCATGATCAGCGAGAAGAAGCCGAACACGACCATCAGCTGACCGA
>CAYMRW010000260.1:0-4094 GCA_964392825.1 uncultured Rhodobacterales bacterium | reverse complement strand
GCCGACGTCAGCCGCGAGGGGGTGCAACGCGACCTGCTGCCGCTGATCGAGGGCACGACGATCTCGACCAAGTACGGGCCGGTCAAGACCGACCACATCCTGTTCATCGCGAGCGGCGCGTTCCATGTCGCCAAGCCCTCGGACCTCCTGCCCGAGCTGCAGGGGCGGCTGCCGATCCGGGTGACGCTGCGGGCGCTGACCGAAGCGGATTTCGTGCGGATCCTGACCGAGACCGACAACGCCCTGACGCGGCAGTACACCGCGCTCCTCGGCACCGAGGGGGTCGAGGTCAGCTTCACCGGCGACGGCATCGCGGCGCTCGCCCGGATCGCGGCCGAGGTGAACCAGTCGGTCGAGAACATCGGCGCCCGTCGGCTCTACACGGTCATGGAGCGCGTGTTCGAGGAGCTGTCGTTCACCGCCCCGGACCGCGGCGGCGAGACCGTCCGCGTCGATCCCGCCTTCGTCGAGACGCATCTGGGCGAGCTGATGAAGTCCGCCGACACGTCGCGCTACGTGCTCTGACGCGGGCGGCGCGGGCCCGCGGCGTCAGCCGCCGAAGAGGCCGCCGAGGACGTTGCGGATCGTCCGCTCGATCGTCTCGCCGGGGCCGGGCCGGTCGCCCGACCACGCCTCCCGGCTCGAGCCGCCGTACCGCGGCGCGGTGCCCTCGGGCGTGGTCGTCGGCCCGCCACCCGCCATCGCCTCGCCCACGGCGGCGTCGACGCCGGCCGTCAGCGCCCCGGCGGGCAGGCCGGGCAAGGGCCGCGCCGGCATGCCGTCATGGACGCGGACCATGGTCTCGCGCCAGATCTCGGCGGGGAGGCCGCCGCCGGTGACGCCGGTCAGCGGCGTGTTGTCGTCGTATCCCATCCAGACGCCGGCCACGTAGTCGGCGGTGAACCCGAGGAACCAGGCGTCGCGGGCGGCCTGCGTGGTGCCGGTCTTGCCCGCCGCCTGCCGGTCGCCGAGCGCCGCGCGGGTGCCGGTGCCGCGCTCGATCACCTGGCTCATCATGTAGACGAGCTGGTGCGCCGCGTCCTCGCCGATGACCCGCTCGCCGAGGCCCCCGGTCTGACCGATGAGCGGCGTGCCGTCGCCCTGGAGCCGCAGCTCGATCAGGCCGTAGGGCGTGACCGAAGTGCCGCCGTTGAGGATGCCGGCGTAGGCCCCGGTCATGTCGAGCAGCGTCGATTCCGAGACGCCGAGCGCCAGCGCCGGTCCGTCCGCGAGATCGCCCTCGACGCCGAAGTCGGCCGCGATCCGCTGGACGTTCTCGCGCCCGACCGTCTCGGACACCTTCACGGCCGGTATGTTGAGCGACTGCGCCAGCGCCGTCGTCAGCGTCACGACGCCATGATAGTTCCGGGTGTAGTTCTGCGGCGTGTAGGGGCCCGAGCCCGCCACGTCGATCGTATAGGGCGCGTCCTCGACCCGGGCGTTCCAGTCATAGCCGAGCTCCAGCGCCGCGGCGTAGACGAAGGGCTTGAACGCCGACCCGGTCTGTCGCTTGGCCTGGATGGCGCGGTTGAACTGGCCCGCGGCGCGCAGGTCACGGCCACCGACCATGGCCCTGACAGCGCCGTCCGAGGACATGACCACGATGGCCGCCTGCGCCTCCGATCCCGCGCTCACCTTGGTGTCGAAGACGTGCGTCAGCGCCGCCTCGGCGGCGTCCTGGATCTCGGGATCGAAGGTGGTGCGGATGACCACGTCCTCGGTGGTGTCGCGGGTCAGGAACGCGGGACCGTCCTCCATCACCCAGTCGGCGAAGTAGCCGCCGGCGCTCGCCGCGGCCGCGGCGCTGAGCTCGGCCGGGTTCTCGCGGGCGCGCGCCGCCTCCTGCGGGGTCAGGTACCCCTGGCTCTCCATCAGGCCGACGATGACGTTGGCCCGCCCCTGCGCGCGCTCGAGGCTCGATGTCGGCGCGAACCGCGACGGCGCCACCAGCAGGCCTGCGAGCATCGCCGCCTCGGCCGCGTCGACGGTGTTCGCCGATTCTCCGAAGTAGCGCTGCGCCGCCGCCTCGAAGCCGCGGGCGCCGGCGCCGAGATAGGCGCGGTTGAGGTAGATCGTGAGGATCTCGTCCTTGGAGTACTTGAGCTCCATCGCGATGGCGAAAGGCACCTCCTTGACCTTCCGCGCGAGCGTCGTCTCTCGGCAGTCGGCCTCGTACTCCGCCTCGGTCATGCCGGCATCCGGGTCGTAGGGGATGCCGAGGCAGAGCAGTTTGGCAACCTGCTGCGTGATCGTCGAGCCGCCGTGCCCCTCGAGCGGCCCGCGTCCCTCGGCGAGGTTGATGCGGATGGCGCCGGCGATGCCCACGGGGTCGATGCCGAAATGCCGCCAGAACCGCCGGTCCTCGGTCGCCACGATGGCGTCGCGCAGCACCGGGGCCACCGACCGGCTGTCGATCTGGCCGCCGAACTGCTCGCCGCGCCAAGCATACACCTCGCCGTGACGGTCGAGCATCGTCACGGACCCCCGCGACCGCCCGTCGAGCAGGGTGCCGACCGGCGGAAGCTGCGCGTAGAAGTAAAGGACGGTCCCGCCGACGATGAGGAGCGCGACGACGGCGAGGCGGACCCCGAGCCGAAGCGCCAGGCCGAAGAGCCAGCGGAACGGCGCAAGCAGCCGCGATCCCGCCCGCTGCCGACGACGGGCCGGCTTTCCGCGCGCCGGGCTGCGACGCTCCGCCCGAAGCGTCGAGCGCTTTCTGCCTGCCATCATCCCGCCTCGTCGCGGCTCTGCTCGCGCCCAATATAGCGACCCCGGCGGCCAGCGCACCCCCCGGGCATCCGGTCACCGTTTCGCAGTTCGCTCAATTCTTGAGCATAGCTGCCTAATTGAGCAATTTCAGCGCGGGGTGGCCTGAACCCTGCGTTGAACGGGCGGGGGCCTTTCTTGCAGCCCTGCCGGCCGCGCCTCTCTGTTCGCTGGACTTGCGGGCAAGTGAGAGGAGTGGGTGTGAAACTGATCATCGCAGCGATCAAGCCGTTCAAGCTCGAGGAGGTGCGCGAGGCGCTCACCGCCATCGGCGTGCGCGGCATGATGGTGACCGAGATAAAGGGCTTCGGCTCGCAATCGGGGCACACCGAGATCTACCGCGGCGCCGAGTACGCGGTGAACTTCGTGCCCAAGGTCAAGCTCGAGATCGTCGTGCCGGGCACGATGGTCGAACAGGTGGTCGATGCCATCGCGACCACCGCCAAGACCGAAAAGATCGGCGACGGAAAGATATTCGTGCTGGACGTGGAGAGCGCCCTGCGCGTCCGCACCGGCGAACTGAACGAGGACGCGCTGTGAGCAAGAGGGAACTCCGAATGACCTGGACGAAACTGACGGGAGCGGGCCTCGCCGTCGCGGCGCTGTCGCTGCCCACCGTGGCCCTGGCGCAAGAGGAGGCCGCGGGCGCTATCCCGGCGCAGTCGGTGTGGGTGTTCAACACGCTGCTCTTCCTGATCGGCGGCTTCCTCGTGTTCTGGATGGCCGCGGGCTTCGCCATGCTCGAGGCCGGACTGGTGCGGTCCAAGAACGTCACAATGCAGCTGACGAAGAACATCGCGCTCTTCTCGTTCGCTTCGCTCATGTACTACCTCGTCGGCTACAACCTCATGTATCCTCTGGGCGACTGGGCGATCGAGGGCTGGTTCTCGGCGCTGTTCCCGGCGCTGGCGATCCTCGAGCCCGTGGGCGTGGCGCTCGAGAACGTCGACGATGCCGAGTACGCAAGCACCTCGTCCGACTACTTCTTCCAGCTTATGTTCTGCGCCACCACCGCCTCCATCGTCTCGGGGACCGTGGCCGAGCGCATCAAGCTCTGGCCCTTCGTCGTCTTCATCGTCGTCCTGACCGGCCTCATCTATCCGCTGCAGGCGAGTTGGAAGTGGGGCGGCGGCTATCTCGACGGCATCGGCTTTCTCGACTTCGCGGGCTCGACCGTCGTTCACTCGGTCGGCGGCTGGGCGGCGCTGACGGGCGCGCTGATCCTCGGGCCGCGGCTCGGCAAGTATGCGCGCGACGGCCGTGTGAACCCGATGCCGGGCTCGAACCTCGCGCTCGCGACGCTCGGCACGTTCATCCTCTGGCTCGGC
>CAYMRW010000259.1:2893-4100 GCA_964392825.1 uncultured Rhodobacterales bacterium | reverse complement strand
CTGGCTGGAGGTGCCCGAGGTGCTGACCGAGTTCGCCCGCCATGCCGAGACCGGCGCGGCGATGCCCGACGAGATGCGCGACCGGCTGCTCGGCGCGCGTATCTTCGACATGGGCTTCCAGACGGTGGAGTACGTGGCCTCGGCGCTCGTCGACCTGGCGTTCCACGAGGGGGCGGCGCCCGCCGACCCGATGCAGCGGCAGGCCGACGTGCTCGACGAGATTGGCATGCCGCACGCCATCCGCATGCGCCATGCCACGCCGCACTTCGCCCACGTCTTCGCCGGCGACGGGTATTCCGCGGGGTACTACAGCTACATGTGGTCCGAGGTGATGGACGCCGACGCCTACGCCGCGTTCGAGGAGGCGGGCGACCCGTTCGACCCCAAGACCGCGGAGCGTCTCGAGGAGCACATCCTGTCGGCGGGAGGCACGGCGGAGGCGGAGGAGCTCTACACCCGCTTCCGCGGCCGCATGCCCGGCGTCGACGCGCTTCTGAAGGGCCGAGGCCTCCTCGACGCCGCCTGAGGGGCCGCCTGCGTTCGCGAGCTGCCAGCGCCGATCGGTCTTGCCGAATTGCACGCGCGGTGTATCCCGTGGCGCGGGCGGCGAGGGGTCTGAACATGCCGAACGCGATCGAGATCGGGACGGAGGCCGCTCTGGCGCAGGCACGGAAGAGCCTTGCCGAGGGCGGCATTCCGATCGGGTCGTGCCTGATGATCGGCGATACGGTCATCGCCGTCGGCCACAATCGCCGCATTCAGAGGGACAGCAACATCCTTCACGGCGAGACCGACTGCATCGAGCGCGCCGGCCACTCCTTCGATCTGACGCGAGCGACAATCTTCTCGACGCTCAGTCCCTGCACCATGTGTGCGGGCGCGATCATCCTGTTCGGTATCCCCCGGGCCGTGATTCTCGACGCCGAGAACACCGGCGACTTCGTCACCGGCGAAGATCACCTCCGGCAGGCCGGCGTCGACGTCGTGATCCGGCCCGACCCGCGGATCGTGGAGATGAACCTCCGCTTCCAGACCGACCCCGAGACCCGCCCCCGCTGGCTGGGGGACGTCGGCAAATGAGCGTCTCGGGCTATGTGCGGGGCATTTCGCGCGAGATCCGGGACACCTTCGCCGAGCGTGATCCCGACGCCTACATCGAGGCCTATACCCGCTTCTACGAGCGACGCGCTGCTTCGACCGGGGAGGA
>CAYMRW010000259.1:0-2793 GCA_964392825.1 uncultured Rhodobacterales bacterium | reverse complement strand
CGCGGCACCGGCCACCGCGGCGGCGGGCGGCGCGGACGCGCCGGCGTCGGCCGAGGCCGTCCGCTACAATGCGCAGGCCGAGCTCATGGGCGAACTCTACAAGAACCTCGATACCCTCGACGGCAAGGCCAGCGGGCTCCTGACCTATTGCGGCCTCGTTCTGGCCGGAAGCTCGTTCCTGGTCGATCGGGCCAACGAGGCCTGGATCGCGCTCTGGAGCGTGGTCGTCGTCGCGCTGGCCGCGGTCTCCGCCTTCTTCGCGGTTCAGGCGATCTTTCTGGCGTGGACCCCCGCGTATCGCCTGCGCGACCACCAAGTCGGAGAGGCATGCCGGCAGTACTACGAGGTTCGCCAGCGGCGAACCCGGTTCTACCTGGTGTCGTGGCTGGCGATCACCATCTCGACGATCATGTTCCTCGTGGGCCTCGTGGCCGAGTATCTCGACGACGCCACGGGCATCTTCGACCGTTCGCCCACGCCGGTGGTCGAGACCGGGGGCGCCCGCATCGATGCGAGCGGGGGCTCTGCGGCTCCAGGCGCGGACGAGACCGGGGCGGGGGCCGAGCCGCCGGAGATGTAGCGGGCCGACCCGCGTCGAGAAGTCTGCCGGGGGATGAGAATGTCGACTTGGACGGCCCTGACAACGATCCGCGGTGCGGCGCCGGCCGAGGCGCTGGGTGCCGCGCTCGAGCGGCTGGCGCCCGCGGGGGTCGGCGTCTTCGAGATGGAGGACGGCTCGGGCCTGTGGGAGGTCGGCGGCTATTTCGACGGGCCGCCCGACCCGGCGCCCATCGCGCTGATCGAGGCCGCGTTCGGCGTCGCCTTCGCCGTCAGCGTGCTGCCCGAGACCGACTGGGTGGCCAAGGTGCGCCGCGACCTGGCGCCGGTCGAGGCCGGGCGATTCTGGCTGCACGGCTCGCACGACGCCCATCGTGTTCCCGCGGGGCGCATCCCGCTCCTCATCGAGGCGGCGATGGCGTTCGGCACCGGGCACCATGGCACCACGCTCGGCTGTCTACGGGCGATCGACCGCATCGCGGACGGGCCGTCGCCGGCGCCGGCATCGGTCCTCGACCTCGGCTGCGGCACCGCGGTGCTGGCGATGGCCGCGGCGCGGGTCTGGGACGCCCGCGTGCTCGCGACCGACGTCGACCCCGTCGCGATCGAGGTGGCCGAGGCGAACCTCGCCGCGAACGGTCTGACGGGGCGGATCGAGACCTTGGTCGCCGACGGGCTCGCGCATCCGAGGCTCGCCGACGCGGCGCCCTTCGACCTCGTCCTCGCAAACATCCTGATGGCGCCGCTGGTCGGGCTCGCTCCCGGCATCGGTCAGGTCACGGCCGCGGGCGGCACGGCCGTGCTCTCGGGGCTTCTGAACGACCAGGCCGACGCCGTCGCGCACGTCTACGAGGACGCAGGGTTCGTCGCAGGGCGGCGCGACGTCATCGGCGACTGGACGACGCTGACGCTGCGCCGCGGCTGAGGCGTCAGTCCCGGATCAGCGCCTCGGCGTCGACGATGCCGATATCCCCCAGCTCGTGCCGGCTCAGACGGCGGAGCGCGTTGCGCGTCAGCCGCGCGTCGTTCCACCGGGTCAGGGCGGCGATGAAGTGGATACGGCGGAACGGGGTCGCGGGGGATTGCGGGATGCCGGCGGTGACCATCGGAGGACTCCAGGAATATCGTTCGCCCATCTACGCCCGCCTGTGCGCGGCGCAACGGGTCGTCACGAGATTTGATCGCCGCCCCTCTCCAATCCGTAAACGCATGGCGCAGGCGCCACGGAAAAGCTTTGGCGATGCCGCCCGCGTGGGGCAAGCTGCACGCCGAAGACCCCGCGGGGAACGGGGCGGACGGGCGAGGCGCGGGCGACCATGCGAATCATCGGCATCGACCCGGGACTGAGGACGCTCGGCTGGGGCGTCGTCGCCGTTGCCGGCGGCCGGCCCGCGCACGTCGCCTGCGGCGTCTGCCGTCCGGCCGGGGCGGGGCTTGCCGAGCGGCTTCTCGACCTCCATGCGCAGCTGACCGCGGTGGTCCGCACGCACGCGCCCGACGCGGCGGCGGTCGAGACGACGTTCGTCAACCGCGACGGTGCCGGCAGCCTCAAGCTCGGTCAGGCCCGCGGCATCGCCCTCCTGGTGCCGGCGCAGGCCGGGCTGCCGGTGGTGGAATACGCGCCGAACGCGGTGAAGAAGGCCGTGGTCGGCACCGGTCATGCGCAGAAGCGCCAGGTCATGCACATGGTGCGCCTGCAGCTCCCCGGGGCCGAACCCGAGAGCGCCGACGCCGCCGACGCGCTTGCCGTCGCGCTCTGCCACGCGTGGCTCGGCGGCGGCGCCAACCGCCTTTCCGCCGCCGTGGCGCGAGCGCTCTGAATGATCGGCCGTGTCTCGGGCCGCATCGTCCACCAGGCCGCCGACCGCGTGATCGTCGACGTCGGAGGCGTCGGCTACGTGGTCCAGGTCTCGGCGCGCACCCTTGCCGCGCTGCCCGGCGCGGGAGACGCGGCGACCCTCTGGACCGAGATGGTGGTGCGCGAGGACCAGATGGCGCTGATCGGCTACCCGAGCCTCGCCGAGGTCGAATGGCACCGGCTCCTGACGTCGGTCCAGGGGGTCGGTGCCAAGGCCGCACTCGCCATCCTCGGCGCGCTCGGGGCCGACGGGCTCGGCCGCGCCGTGGCGCTCGCCGACTGGGCCGCGGTCAAGGCGGCCCCGGGCGTCGGCCCGAAGCTCGCGCAGCGCGTCGTCAACGAGCTTGCCGGTCGCACCCCGGGGGGCGCCGCGGCGG
>CAYMRW010000258.1:3581-4116 GCA_964392825.1 uncultured Rhodobacterales bacterium | reverse complement strand
CTGCGCCTTCTCGACCAGCGCCACGATGTCGCCCATGCCGAGGATGCGGCCCGAGATCCGCTCGGGGTCGAACTCCTCCAGCGCGTCGAGCTTCTCGCCCGTGCCCACGAACTTGATCGGCTTGCCGGTCACGGCGCGCATCGAGAGGGCGGCGCCGCCGCGGCCGTCGCCGTCCATCCGCGTCAGGATCACGCCGGAGATGCCGACGGTGCGATCGAACTCCTCGGCCACCTCGACCGCGACCTGGCCGGTCAGGCCGTCGACGACGAGCAGCGTCTCGCGCGGCTCGGTCGCGGCGCGGACCTCGGCCACCTCGTCCATGAGCGTGCGGTCGATCTGCAGCCGGCCGGCAGTGTCGAGCATCACGACGTCGTAGCCGCCGAGGCTCGCCTGCTGCGTCGCCCGCCTGGCGATCTGCACCGCGGTCTGGCCCAGCACGATCGGCAGGGTGTCGACGCCGATCTGCTGGCCGAGAATGGCGAGCTGCTCCATCGCCGCCGGACGATTGGTGTCGAGCGAGGCCATCAGCACGCGC
>CAYMRW010000258.1:0-3571 GCA_964392825.1 uncultured Rhodobacterales bacterium | reverse complement strand
GGCGAGCTTGCCGGTGGTAGTCGTCTTGCCGCCGCCCTGCAGGCCGACCATCAGGATCGGCGCCGGCGCGTTGTCGATCCGCAGGCGCCCGGGCTCGCCGTCGCCCGACAGCGTCGCCACGAGCTCGTCATGAACGATCTTGACCACCTGCTGGCCCGGAGTGACGGACTTGGTCACCGCCTGCCCGGTCGCCTTGGCCTGCACGCGCTTGACGAAGTCGCGCGCCACCGGCAGCGACACGTCGGCCTCTAGAAGTGCGGTGCGCACCTCACGCAGCGCCGTCTTGACGGTCGAAGACGCCGGACAGGCGTTCGCTGAGATTCTCGAACATGCGCAGCGGCCCTCCTTCCGACCCACGCCGCGAAGGTGGGACCCCGCGGCGCAAACACCAAGCGCGCCCGTGGGCGAAACTCGCTGACGGACGGCGATCCCGGCACGGTGCCGGGACCGGAAGCCTGCTTCGCCTCCGGATTGATCGCGGCGCCTAACCGAGCGACGGCCGTGTGTCAACGCCCCCGGGAGCCCCGGGAGCGTCGGTCCCGTCAGGCGGCGAGCGCCTCGATCCGATCCTGGGCCATCTCGACCTTCTCTTCCGCCCCGGCCATCAGGGCGTCGGCCGCGACGAGCTCGACGTCGGTGATGCCCATGAAGCCAAGGACGTGGCGCAGATGCCCGGTGGCGAAGTCGATGTCGGAGCCCACACGCGTTCCCCCCGAGGCCACGGCGACGACGGCGCGCTTGCCCTCGAGCAGGCCGACGGGCCCGTCCTCGCCGTAGCGGAACGTCACGCCGGACCGGGCGACGAGATCGATCCACGCCTTCAGCGACGCGGGCATCCCGAAATTGTAGATGGGCATGCCGATCACGATCGTGTCCGCCGCCTTCAGTTCGGCAATCAGCCGGTCGGACAGATCGAGGGTCGCCCGCGCGCCCGCATCGCGGGCCTCTGCCGGCATCTGCGCCGCGGCGACCCAGGCCTCCGTCACCTGCGGCACGCCCTGGCCAAGGTCGCGCGAGATTGTCCGCACCGGCGCCAGCCGCGCGATGATGCGGGAGGTCAGGCGCCTGCTGATGGACGCGTCGCCACGGGCCGAAGCGTCGATGCGAAGCACGGTATGGGTCATGTCGTTCGTCTCCTGGTGACCGTCGTCGTCGCCACAGACGTGTTCACGCGACCGGTGCCTGCAATCTGCACCGGTGCGCACGCCCTGCGCGGAGAGGCGCGGCAACCTGGCAATCCGCGACCTGCCGCGGCCGCCGGGTATTGACCGGTCGGGGGAACCGTCGTTCGTAGCGGCGACACACCGGCCGGCGCGCGGACAGCATGACGATCACGACCTGGGACGAGATCCGCACAGCATACCATGTTGCACGCGCCGGCACCGTGAGCGGCGCGGCCGAAGCCCTCGGCGTGCACCACGCGACGGTCATCCGCCACGTCGACGCGCTCGAGGGCCGACTCGGGGTCAAGCTCTTCCAGCGCCATTCCCGCGGCTACACGCCGACCGAGGCGGGGCTGGACCTCCTCCAGGTGGCGCAGGCCACGGACGACCAGTTCGCGCAGCTGTCGGGCAGGATCCGGGGCCGCGGCGAGACGATGACGGGGGAGCTCGTCGTGACCTCCCTCGGTCTCCTGTCGCCGCGCATGGCGCCGGCGCTCGTGCGGTTTCGCGCGGCGCATCCCGATCTCGTCGTGCGATACCTGACGGGCGAGCGGCTGTTCCGTCTGGAATACGGCGAGGCGCACGTCGCCATCCGTGCCGGGCCGCCGCCCGAGGAGCCCGACAACGTCGTGCAGCCCTTTGGCTACCAGGCGATGGGACTCTACGGCAGCGGGGCCTACCTCGCGCGGCGCCCCGCGCCCGAAACCGACGCCGACCTTGCGGCACACGACTTCGTCTCCCTAGACGGCACCGAGAGCCGCGCCCCCTTCGTCCGCTGGCTGAAGGAGCAGGTCGACCCCGAGCGGATCGTCTTCCGCGCCAGCGACCATTCGGCCGTTCGGGATGCCGTGCTCGCGGGCGCCGGCCTCGGCTTCGTGTCGCGATGGGACGCCGAACGCTTCCCGGACCTCGTTCCGGTGCTGGGCGACCGCGAGGCCTGGCGAGCGAGTTTGTGGCTCGTGACCCACGTCGATCTGCACCGGACCACCAAGGTGCAGGCCCTGCTGCGCTTCCTCAAGCAGGAGGCCTCGGGCTGGTCCTGAGGGAACTGATCCCCCTGGCATTCGCTTTCAGGATAGAATGGGTAAGTCTCGAGGGACCAGCATGAACGCCATCATCTATCTCGTCGGTTTGGTCGTGATCGTCCTTGCCATCGTCAATTTCGTAGCCTGAAACTTGGCGCGGAACGCGGATCAGGGAGGACAGTCGTGAACCAGATCATCTACATCGTCGGCATCGTCGTCATCGTCATCGCCATCATCAGCTTCGTCCTTTAGCCCCTGCGCCTGGAGGAACCTCTCGAACCCCTCGAGGTCGAGGGGGTCCAGCAAGCCGAAACACGTGATCCAGACCGAGGCCTCGCGCAGCGCCTCGGTCTGCAGCTTGCACCACGTGACGCGACCGCGACGCTCCCGGTCGACGAGACCGGCGCGGTCGAGCACGGCGAGGTGCTTGCTGATGGCGGCAAGGCTCACCCCGAAGGGCTGTGCGACGTCGCTGACCGCCATGTCGTCCTCGAGAAGCAGCGCCAGGATGCGGCGTCGCGTCGGGTCGGCGAGAGCCGCGAAGACGTGGTCGAGGCGATGGTCCATGCGATGGGCCGTGGCGCAGGACGCGGCGATGGTCAACCGGTCGGTTGAACATGCCCCGCCGACGGCGTCATCTTCCAATCGTATTGTTTCGAGGATCTTTGTAACCGGATCAATGCCTTGCATGCCTCCCCCTTCCAGTTGACTCGGTCCTGAGCCGTGCATAGGGTCCGACGCGATTTCCGAGGGGGATCAGGCGATGGCTGAGGAGCCGCACGCCGCGCGGTCACGCTCGCTCGACGAGCGCATCGCCGCGGCGAAGGCCAAGCAGGCGCCGCGGCCCCGGGCCGACGAACACTATTCGGGCGCGCAACTCGCGTGGCGGATGGTGATCGAGCTTGTCGCCGGTCTGGCGATCGGCTTCGGCATCGGCTACGGCCTCGACGTGCTCTTCGGCACGCTGCCGTGGCTCTTGGTGCTGTTCACGCTGGCGGGCTTCGCCGCCGGGGTGAAGACGATGATGCGGACCGCGCAGGAGGTCACGCTGGCGGATGCGCCCCCGGGCGCGAAGGACGGGACGGACGATGGCGACTGACACCGAAGTCGAGGACGGGGCCGAAGCGGCGGGGCCCGGCAGCAACATCCACCCGATGGACCAGTTCATCGTCGAGCCGCTGTTCGGCGAAGGCCCGGTGCACTGGTACACGCCGACGAACGTGACACTCTGGATGGCGATCACGGTCGCCTGCATCGCCGGCCTGCTGGTCCTCGGGACGCGCGGACGCGCCATGGTGCCGAGCCGCATCCAGTCCGTGGCCGAACTCTCCTACGGCTTCGTCCACAAGATGGTGGAGGACGTGAGCGGGCGCGAGGGACTGC
>CAYMRW010000257.1:0-4121 GCA_964392825.1 uncultured Rhodobacterales bacterium | reverse complement strand
GTCTGGACCTAGACGCCGCGTTCGATGCGCGCCTCCTCGTGCCGTTCTACGCCGGGGCGCTGACCTGCTTCGCCCTGGGCCTTTGGGGCGCGCGCGTCCTCTTCCGGCGACCGTGGCCCGACGCGGTGGCGATCGGGTTCTGCTGCCTGTTCTCGAACAGCGTCCTGCTCGGGCTGCCGATCACGGCGCAGGCCTACGGGGAGGACGCGCTGGCCGGCAACTACGCCATCATCGCGCTGCACGCGCCGGTCTGCTACGGCGTCGGCCTCGTCGCGATGGAGCTTGTCCGGGCCGGCGGCGGGGGCTTCGCGGGCGCGGTACGGTCGATCCTGAACGCCGTACTCCGCAACGCCCTGGTGATCGGGATCCTCGCCGGGTTCGCCGTCAATCTCTCGGGCGTCGCGGTACCCCCGCCGATCACCCAGGCCATCGACCTGCTGGCGCGATCGGCTCTGCCGGCAGCGCTGTTCGGGCTGGGCGGCATCCTCTGCCGGTACAAGCCCGAGGGCGACGCGCTCACGATCGCCTATGTGTGCGTCATCTCCCTGGTGATTCACCCCGCCATCGTCCTGACGCTCGCGCACGCGACCGGCCTTGGAACCGACGGCCTGCGCTCCGCCGTCCTCACGGCGGCGATGGCTCCGGGGGTCAACGCCTACATCTTCGCCAACCTCTACGGCGTGGCCAAGCGCGTCGCCGCCTCATCGGTCCTCGTCGCGACGGCCGCTTCGGTCGTCACCGCGTGGGCCTGGCTCGAGATCCTGCCCTAGAGGCTTAGCCGCCACGTCCTGCCGCGGGCATCCGTGTGCCGGGAGGGACGTACCGCCCGCGGGAGGCGCGGACGCGCCGCTCGAAACGGTCGGGGGGACGGGACGATGCGGTGCCGCGGTTTCCAGACCCGTCCTCGCGAGCCCGCCCCGGCGAGCGTCGGAAAACCGGCGAGACCGGGGCGCTCGGCCTTTCCGTCGGCCACGTCCGTCAGCAGGGAGCGCCGGACCTCAAGGATTTGGTGCGGTCGAGAAGACTCGAACTTCCACGGGTGTTACCCCACAGCGACCTCAACGCTGCGCGTCTACCAATTCCGCCACGACCGCACAGTACGGGGCGCGCCAAGTGCGGCGCTTCATAGCGAAGCCGCCGATGGGTGTGAAGAGGTTTCTCGCGAAGTGCAGGGAGGGGCGCCCGGGCCGCAGACCCGGGCGCGCCCTTTCAGTCGGCGATGGCAAAGGCCGGGATCGCCGCCGTTTCTGTGTCGACCTCGTCCGGAACCTGCGAGCGCTCGGCGCCGCCGACCGCGTAGGCGGCCTTGCGGATCAGCGCCTGACGAGACGGCTGGCCGGGGGCGAACGCCGCATGGCTGCCGGAATCGACGGCGTCGAGCCCCATCTGGTACCAGTCGAGAGACAGATCGGCGCGCTTCGACGTGCCGAAGCCCTGCGACAGGTGATGCCCCAGAAGCTCGCCGTAGACCCCTTCGCCCAGGGCGACCAGAACCAGCGCCGACCCGAGCGCCACGTCCATCTCGTCGGTGCGGTAGCCCATGCTGAGGCAGATCTTCGACGTGCCGGCGAGTTGCGAGGGCGACATGCCCGAGGACTGCAGGAACTCCGAGACCTCCTCGACGACGTCCGCCGATGGCTTGAGCGAAACCGCCGAGACGTATTCGCGCATCGACGGAGCGAACGCCTCGCACTGTTCCGCGATCTGCTGCGGCGTGAAGTTCTGCACCTTGGCAGCCAGTTCCTCCCCCTCGGAGATTGCGTAGGTCCGGGCCAGGCAGAACTGCTCCTCGAGCGCGAAGGCCGGGTCGGTCATCGTCGCCTCGGTCACGAAGCCGCCGTTGCTGTTGGTCAGCAGCGAGACCCGGTTGCAATGCGAGGCGAGCGACACGCCGACCGCCTCGCCGAGGAAGTTCGGCAGCACCGGCGCCTCGCCGGCCGCGGCCTTGGCAGCCTCGGCCCCGGGCGCCTCGACGGTCGGGACGGTGACGCTCGGGACCGCAGCGACCGTCGTCGTCGCCGTTGCGGCGGGCGCCGATGGCTGCGGCGTCATCTGCGGCGTCACCACCACGGTCGTGGTCGGCGGCAGCGCTGCCGGCGGCACCGCGGGGGCAATCGGCTGCGCCGGCTGGCCCGACATGACGCGGCGATAGGCGATGAGCTGGCCCTGCGGCGTCGTCGCCCCCGAAGTGGCGGCGCCGCCCGACGACGCCCAGCGGTAGGCCGCCAGCAGGAAGTCGTGCTCGTGCGCCTGGATCCAGCCGCTGGCCGGATAGCCCATCTGCGCCTGGTAACGCGACACCGCGCTACGCGTCCCCGGCCCCACGGCGCCATCGACGGCGCCGGCGTTGAAGCCGAAATAGTTCAGCGCCGTCTGCATCTCGCGGTTCGTGGCGCGCTGCGCCGAACTGATGCCCGGCTTCTTGTAGCTGCGGCGAACCGTGGCCTGGCGCTTCCGTTGCTGGTCTTTGGCGATGGCATGGCCGATGATGCCGCCCACAAGCGCACCCACGGCCGCGTCGGCGGCATCGGCGGTGGCGCGCGTGGCACCGGTCGTGGCGACCGCGGCGACGAGACAGGGGGCGATGAGCCTCTTCAATTTCATACCCGAATCCTTCTGGAAGCAGGGGACAATACCGGCGTTCCTAGCATAAATGGCCGTGCCATGTCGCCAAAAATGCTTGCCCGGGCCCGCGTGTCCGCTACCAACCGCTGAGCCATGGTTCAGTGGATCACCTCTTCCGGGCTGACGCTCTACCCCGAGGCGTTGACCGAGATGGAAGCTCGCGCCGCGATGATCGCGCGGGGCGAGGCCTCCGAGGCAATCTGGCTGGTCGAGCATCCGCCCCTCTACACCGCGGGGACGAGCGCACGGGCTGAGGACATGCTGAGCGCGGGAGGCTTTCCGGTCTTCGAGGCCCGTCGCGGCGGGCAATACACCTATCACGGTCCCGGGCAGCGGGTCGTGTACGTGATGCTCGACGTCGCCGCGCGCGGCCGCGACGTGCGCCGGTTCGTCCATGCGCTCGAGGAATGGGTGATCCTGACCCTGGCCGAGTTCGGCGTGAGGGGCGAGCGCCGCGCCGGCCGCGTCGGCGTCTGGGTCGTGCGCCCCGAGCGGGTCGGCGCCGGCGGACGGCCGGCCGAGGACAAGATCGCCGCCATCGGCATCCGCCTCAAGCGCTGGGTCAGCTTCCACGGCCTCGCCATCAACGTGGAACCCGACCTGTCGCATTTCGACGGGATCGTGCCGTGCGGGATTGCCGGGCACGGCGTCAGCAGCCTCGTCGATCTGGGCCTGCCGGTGACGATGGACGATCTCGATCTCGCGCTGAGGCGCACCTTCCCGGCCGTCTTCGCGCCGACGCCCGCCGCCACGGACGCCGGGGCCGCCTGACGCGCGACTGGCCCCACGCGACACTTTTTCCGTGCGTCTGCGGCCCGGAGTGATTGCCGCCGCCGCGCGTCGCTTTTAGAAGCACTCCAAAGGCGGACCCCTGCCGCCACGAGGAACCGGAGGACATCTGCATGGCGGACGCCACGATCCACGGCCACGAACACGAGGACAAGCGCGGGTTCTTCACCCGGTGGTTCATGTCGACGAACCACAAGGACATCGGCATCCTCTACCTGCTGACGGCGGGTCTGGCGGGCTTCATCTCGGTCGCCTTCACCATCTACATGCGGATGGAGCTGATGAACCCCGGGGTGCAGTACATGTGCCTCGAGGGGGCGCGGCTGCTCCCCGCCGCGGCGGGCGAGTGCACGCCGAACGGCCACATCTGGAACGTCATGATCACCGCCCACGGCGTCCTGATGATGTTCTTCGTGGTCATCCCGGCGCTCTTCGGCGGCTTCGGCAACTACTTCATGCCGCTGCAGATCGGGGCGCCCGACATGGCGTTCCCGCGGCTCAACAACCTCAGCTACTGGCTGTTCGTGGCGGGCACGACGATGGCGGTCTGCTCGGTCTTCGCGCCGGGCGGCAACGGGCAGGCGGGCTCGGGCATCGGCTGGGTGCTCTATCCGCCGCTGTCGACGACCGAGCAGGGGTACTCGACCGATCTCGCGCTCTTCGCGGTGCACCTCTCGGGCGCCTCGTCGATCCTGGGCGCGATCAAC
>CAYMRW010000256.1:0-4145 GCA_964392825.1 uncultured Rhodobacterales bacterium | reverse complement strand
GTCGCCCACGACCTTCATGCCGGCGACCAGCGCCTCGGTCAGGACGCGGTACGGCGCCCATCCGCGGTCGAGGAGGATGCGCACGCTCTCCTCGATCTCCTCCTTGAGTCCGTCGTAGAGATCGTCGTGCATCTGCGCGACGAGCTCGCCGTCGTCCAGCTCCGACAGGATGATGTCGTCGTCGGCCATCGCGCACCCCGAGCCTCAGGTCGGGGACCATCTAGGGTTCGTGGCGGTGCGGCGTCCAGACGGTTTGCGACACGCGGTCGCGGTTCACCGACTTTCGAGGCGGCCGCGGCGCCGGGAGACGCCCCAGAGGACGCCCAACGCGCCGATCGCGAGCGGCAGGGTGGCGGGAAGCGGAACGTGCGCGACTCCACCGATCTCGTCGAGTACGACGCCGGCGATGGCTTCGTGGGCGCGGGAGTTCGGGTGCACCGGATCCCACCACAGCAGCGTGTCCGTCGTGGTGCAGTTCGGCAGGACCACGGCGCCGCTCGGGACGACGCAGGGATCGGTGACGTTGGTGAAGCCGAAGGCCGCGGGATCGGCGACCGCGCTTTCCAGCAGTCCGCCGGCATCGATGATCTCGCCGTCGAGCCCGAAGAAGGGCAGCAGCCTCGCCCCCCTGCGGAGCCTCGCATCGTAAGCCTCGCTCGCGGCCTTCGCTGCGGGTGCGAGTGCCGTGCCGGCAAAGCGCGGTGCGAGCGACAGGTCGCCCAGTGTGAGGAAGATGAAATCCTCCACCCCGAGGGGCGCGAGGCTCGCCGCCGCCGTGGTCACGGCCGAGGCGGCGAGGCGCGCGACGGTCTCGCCGGTGCCGCCCGACAGCGCGCCGAAGATGTCGTTGGCGCCGACCCAGAACGCGGCGAGCGGTTTCGGCCCCGGGGTCACCGACCCGGTGATCCGGTCGAACGTGAACTCGGCAAGCTGCGCGGCGAGCGGCGGCGGTCGCGACGAGAAGTCCGTTCCCAGCGCCTCGGTGCCGCCGATGGCGTAGTTCCGGACGGGCTTGCCCTCGGCCTCGAACCGGTCGCCCACGATCTCGGCCCAGACAGGACCTCCGGGTCCGGTGAACTGGCCCTGGAAGTAGGGCGGCGTCAGCGGGATCTCTCCGCCGGACAGGGCGAAGGCGCGGCCAACGTCGGAGAGGCTGTCGCCGAAGACGTAGAGGTCCGAGTAGTCGAGCGTCGCGGCGGAGGCAGGACCCAGGACCGCCATGGCGGCCGCGAACGCGCCCCCGAGACCTCGCATCGTGCTCATTCGCCTGCCCCCTCAGATCGCCTGTGCGGCGAGCATAGGCGGCGCGGCGGAACGCCGCCACAGCAAATGGCACGTGACATTCGTTCGCGGTATGTTCCATACAGAGGACCATGGAAGGGATCGACATCGACGCGGAACGCCGGCGCGGTCGCGGTGCCGCGTCGAACGCCACGGGGCGCTACGAGCGCGTCGTTCGCGAGGCCGTGCACGACGGCTGGGAGATCGAGGAGCCAATGCCGCCCTTCGCGACGCAGGTCAGCGTCGAGCGGCCGCGAAGCGCGATCACGCGAAACGCCTCTCCCGACGTGCCGTTCGACCGGTCGATCAATCCCTACCGCGGCTGCGAGCACGGCTGCATCTACTGTTTCGCGCGCCCGACGCATGCCTATCTGGGCCTGTCGCCGGGCCTCGATTTCGAGACGCGCCTGGTGGCGCGGCCGGGACTGCCGCAGGTCCTGCGCCGCGAGCTCGCCCGCAGGGGCTATCGCGTCCGGCCGATCGCGCTCGGCACGAACACCGACCCGTACCAGCCGGTCGAGGGGCGGATGCGGGTCATGCGCGGCGTCCTCGAGGTGCTCGCGCAGCACCGCCATCCGCTGACGATCGCGACGAAGGGCACGCTCATCGAACGCGACGTCGACCTGCTCGGGCCGATGGCGGCGGCGGGGCTGGTGCAGGTGGGCGTCACCGTCACCACGCTGGACGCCGACCTCGCCCGGGCGCTCGAGCCCCGCGTGCCGTCGCCGGCCCGGCGTCTCGCCTGCATCCGCCGCCTCTCCGAAGCGGGCGTCCCGGTCCGGGTCATGGTGTCGCCGGTGATCCCCGGGCTCACCTGCCACGAGATCGAGCGGGTGATCGCCGCGGCCCGGGAAGCCGGCGCGATGGCCGCAAGCTGGACGATGCTGAGACTGCCGCGCGAGGTGGCGCCGCTCTTCCGCGAGTGGCTCGAGGAGCAGCGCCCGGAACGCGCCGCGCGCGTCATGAACCGCGTGCGCGAGACCCATGGAGGACGGGACTACGATCCCGCTTGGGGCCAGCGGATGACCGGTCAGGGAACCTACGCCGCGCTGATCGCGCAGCGGTTCGAGAAGTCGGTTCGGCGTGTCGGCATGTCAGAGGGGCTGCCGGAACTGCGCTGCGATCGCTTCGCCGTGCCGCGCGACGACGGCGGTCAGCTCAGCCTTTTCTAGGCCGGCGCCCGACGGCAGACGCGCGAGATCTTCGAAGGAGGCGAAAGCGCGGCTCCGGATCGGCGCATACCGTCTCCGGCGCCTACGTCGGCAGGCCGAGCGCCGCCCGCGCGGATCGGTCGGGCGGAAAAAGGGGGCCACGCGGCGCGCACCGCGTTCACGTCGGAGCGGCTGTAAATACTATTCGGGTCGAACTCCGGGGCGCGCCGTCCTGATCCCACCCGGGACCGCGTGGAACTCCGGCCTGACCGCCCTCGGCTTGCGCAGGATGTCACGCCGATCGACAAGCAAAGCGCATGGCGGAGCCGGGGATCGCCTTTGGCGGTCGCACAGGGCCTTGCGGGCAGGGCCCCGGTCGTCGGGGCAGCCATTCCGGGACACAACCGCCGGAACCGACGCGGCAATCCAGCCGATGCGGCGTGCCGTCAGGAGACACTTCGGGCGGTCCACGGGGTCGGACGAGCCCCGATCCGGGCACGAGCATGACGCCCCGAACGGCGGAACCCGCCTCCCCCGGCGATCTTCGCCCGATGAGAATGACCTTGAAAGGCGCAGGAGACATGCGCCAATCGAGACCTGTCGGTCCGCGCCGCGGGCTCCGTGGAAAGGGACGCGAGGTGCGAGGGGACGGGACGGATCCGCGGCCGCTCATCTCCATCGTCATGCCGGCCTACGACGTGGAGCGCTACGTCGACGAGGCGGTCGCCTCGGTTGCGCGCCAGAGTCTTGGCGCCTGGGAGCTGATCGCGGTCGACGACGGCTCCACGGACGGAACGGCGGCGACCCTGCGGCGCCTCGCCGCCGACCTCGAGGCACGGTCGCTGCGGATGACGGTGATCGAGCAGGCGAATGCCGGGGCCGCGGCGGCGCGCAACGCCGGGCTTCGCCGCGCGCGGGGCGATCATGTCGCGTTCATGGACGCCGACGATCGCTGGCGCCCCGAGCTCCTTGCCCGTCTGCACGCGCAGCTCGAAACCGAGCCCGGCCTCGACCTCGCGTTTCCGCGCTACGACTACATCGACGCCGAAGGCGCCCGGATGGGGATCGTCAGCCAGCCGCGCAAGCGGCGCTTCGACCTCGCCGATCTGCTCGTGCAGAACCCGATACACAGCGCCACCGGTGTGCTGGTGCGCCGCCGCGCGACCGACGCGGTCGGCCTCTTCGACGAAGCGCTCCGCGCCACGATAGACCTCGACTACTGGGTCCGGGTGGCGGCGCTGCGGCCGGCGAACATCGGCTGCGTGCCCGAGGTGCTGGCCGAGTACCGCCGTCGCGACGGACAGATCACCGGCGACTGGCGGCGCATGCGGACGGGCTGGCTGCGGGTCCGGGACAAGGCCGAGGCGATGGCCTGGGAGCGGGCGCGCCCGGTCCGGCACGTCGGCTACGCCAACCGCTGCCTGTACTGGAGCACCCTGGCCTACGCCGCCGGCGACTACGCCGGGGCGCGACAGCAGCTCCTCGCCGCCTGGTGCGCCGCGCCGCGGACGGTCGCGGCGGACGGGCGCGTCCTGCCGCAGACGCTGGCCTGCCTCGCCTCGCTGCTCCCGCCGAGGCTCCACGCGGCGATCCGGGATGGCTATCGCAAGCTCCGCGTGGCTGGCGACTCCTGAGGGTCGGCCGCGCCAGCCGCGAGGCCGTCGAGGAAGCTCTCGAGCCGCGCCGCGCGCACGGGCCAGGCGAAGGTCGCCG
>CAYMRW010000255.1:0-4224 GCA_964392825.1 uncultured Rhodobacterales bacterium | reverse complement strand
CGCATGATGCGCTTGAGCTCGTAGCCCTCGAGCTCGGTCACCTCCTCGACCGCGTCCTCGAGCGCCACCTGGATCTCGGCCAGCGCCGGGATCGGCACCCATGTCGGCAGGTCGTCGTCGAGGACGTGGTCCTCGCGCAGGTAGGCGTGGGCGAGGACGAAGTCGCCCAGCCGCTGGCTGTTCCTGAGGCCCGCGCAGTGCCCAACCATCAGCCAGGCATGCGGACGCAGCACCGCGATGTGATCCGTCGCCGTCTTGGCGTTCGACGGCCCGACGCCGATGTTGACGAGGGTGATGCCCTGCCCCGACTCCCGCGTGAGGTGGTAGGTCGGCATCTGCGGCAGCCGCGGCGGATGAACGATGGGCGTCTCCGGGTCGGTGATGACCTGGTCGCCCGGTCCGACGAACGCCCGATAGCCGTTGTCGGGGTCGGCGAGCGCGGCGCGGGCGTAGGCCTCGAACTCGTCGATGTAGAACTGGTAGTTGGTGAACAGGACGTGGTTCTGGAAGTGCTCGGGCGATGTCGCCGTATAATGCGCGAGCCGGGCCAGCGAGTAGTCGATGCGCTGCGCCGTGAACGGCGCCAGCGCCATCGAGCCGTCGGCGTGGTGGAACCCCGCACCGTTGACGATGTCGTCGTGCGTCGTCGTGAGATCCGGCGTGTCGAACACGTCGCGCAGGGGGAAGTCCATCGCCCCCTCCTGCGGCACCTCGACCCCGGCGGCATGGGCCACGGCGAAGTGGATCGGGATCGGCGTCGACGAGGTGCCGACCGACACCGGCATCCCGTGGTTCTCGATCAGCAGGCCGATCTGCTGGTGCAGGTAGTTGCCGAAGAGATCCGGTCGCGTGATCGTGGTCGAGTAGGTGCCGGGGCTCGCCACGTGACCGAAGCTGAGGCGGCTGTCGGCCAGCTCGAAGCTCGTCGTGGTGAACCGGATCTCGGGGTAGAAGGCACGGTAGCGGGCCTCGGGGTGGCCGCTGCGGATGGTGCGCGTGAAGCTCTCGGTCAGGAAGGCGACGGCCGCCTCGTAGAGCTCGATCAGTCGCGCCACCGCCGCCTCGGGACTGCCGAAGGCCTCGGTCTCGGGCATCGGCGGCGTCAGGATCGGCTGTTCGCGCTCGGGCTTGTTCATGCCGCCCCCGCGACGACGTCGGTCAGCTCGAAGCGGGTGACGTCGACAAGACCGAGATCCGAGATCCGCAGCTCCGGGATCACGACGAGCGCCAGAAGCGAGTGCTGCATGAAAGCGTTGTTCAGGCTACAGCCGGCGGCGCGGATCGCCTCGCCGAGCGCCCGGGCGCGGTCCGCGACCTCGGCCGCCGGGCGGTCGGACATGAGGCCCGCGATCGGCAGTTCGACAAGCGCCGTCTCCGCCCCGTCGCGGAACAGCGTGACGCCGCCCCCGACCTCGGCCAGGCGGTTCGCCGCCGCCGCCATGTCCGCCTCCGAGGTGCCGACGACGATCATGTGATGGCTGTCATGCGCGACGGTCGAGGCAATGGCCATGCGTCCACGGTAACCGAATCCGGAGACGAAACCCGACGTGACCGCGCCGGTTCCCCGGTGCCGTTCGACCAGGGCGACGCGCGCCACCTCGCCGTCGGGCACGACCTGACCGTCGACCACCGGCAGGTCGGCGGTCAGCGCGCGCGTCGGCGCCTGGTTCTCGACGACGCCGATGACGCGCGCCCGCACGCGGTTGGCGCCGGCGGGCGCCGCGACGCGGAAATCCTCGGGCCGCACCGCGCGGCCGACGTTCACCGTCTTCCGCGCCACCGCCGGCCATGCGTAGTGCGGGCAGTCGACGAGGCACGCCCCGTCCCGCGCGACGACGGCGCCCCGCGCCATCACCAACCGCACCGGCAGCGTCGCCAGATCGTCGGTCAGGATCAGGTCCGCGCGCCGCCCCGGCGCGATCGAGCCGAGCTCGCGCTGAAGCCCGAAGTGCGTCGCGGTGTTGAGCGTCGCCATCTGCAGCGCGATCAGGGGGTCGCAGCCGCAGTCGACGGCGTGCCGCACGACCCGGTCCATGTGCCCGTCATGCACCAGCGTGCCCGCATTGCAGTCGTCGGTGCAGAGGATGAACCCCCGCGGGTCGAGCCCCTGCTCCGTTACCGCGGTGATCTGCGCCGCGACGTCGTACCAAGCCGAGCCGAGGCGCATCATGGCCCCCATGCCGAGGCGGACGCGGGCGATGGCATCCGACTCGCGCGTGCCCTCGTGGTCGTCGGCCGGGCCCCCCGCCGCATAGGCCGCGAGCCCGCCGAGATCGGGTGATGCGTAGTGGCCGCCGACGATCTTGCCGGCGCGCATCGTCGCCGCCATCTCGGCCAGCATCTTCTCGTCGCCCTTCATCACGCCGGGGAAGTTCATCATCTCCCCCAACCCGATGATCCCGGGCCAGGCCATCGCCTCGGCCACGTCGTCGGGGCCGATCTCGCGCCCGGTGGTCTCGAGCCCGGGGGCAGAGGGGGCGCAGGACGGCATCTGCATGAAGAAGTTGACGGGCTGCATCTGCGCCTCGTCATGCATCATGCGGACGCCCTCGAGCCCCAGCACGTTGGCGATCTCGTGCGGGTCTGCGAACATCGTCGTGGTGCCGTGCGGGATCACGGCGCGGGCGAACTCGGCCGGGGTCAGCATCCCCGACTCGACGTGCATGTGCGCGTCGCAGAGGCCCGGCACCGCGAACCGACCCGTCGCCTCGATCACCACCGTGTCCGCACCGATGGCGGCCGAGGCGTCCGGGCCGCAGCTCGCGAACCGGCCGTCGGCGATGGCGATGTCGGCGCCCTCGATGATTTCGCGGGTGTGCACGTTGACCCAGGCGGCGCCCCGAACCACGGTGTCGGCGGGCACCCGCCCGGCCGCCACGTCGATCAGGCGCGGTGCCACATCGGCCCACGAAAGCAGGGAATCCGTCATGCGGCAAACTCTCATCCGCGACGCCTTGTCCGCAAGGGGTAATGCGGCGGCCAGTCGGCAGCATCGGTGCGCGCCGCAAACCTCCCACCGTCCCGGTTCGCCCCCCCGAACGGCCGGGGTATAGGCGATGCCGACCCTCCTCTCCATCGGTCACGGCTACTCGTCGCAGGCCCTCGCCCGCCGCCTTCTCGCGGACGGCTGGCGGGTGATCGGCACCTCGCGCCAGCCGCGCCCCGGGGGCGACGTCGAGATGCGCGTCTGGCCCGGCGACGATCTCGACGACGCCATCGACGGCGCGACCCACATCCTCTCCTCGGTCGCGCCCGGCCCGGATGGCGACCCGGTCGTGGCCGGGCTCGGCGCGCGGATCGCCGCCTCGAATGCCCGATGGGTCGGCTACCTCTCCACCACGGGGGTCTACGGCGATCACGGCGGCGGCTGGGTGGACGAGCAGACCCCGCCCCGCCCGACGACTGAGCGCGGCACCGCGAGGATCGCGGCCGAGGCCGCCTGGGAGGCGCTCGGCGTGCCGCTGCACGTCTTCCGGCTCGCGGGGATCTACGGCCCCGGCCGCGGCCCCTTCGAGAAGGTCCGCCGCGGCACCGCGCGCCGCATCGTCAAGAAGGATCAGGTCTTCAGCCGCGCCCACGTCGACGACATCGCAGCGGTGCTCGCAGCATCGATGCGGGCGCCCGAGCCCGGTCTTTACAACGTCGCCGACGACGAGCCGGCCCCGCCCGAGGACGTTCTCGCCTTCGCCGCGCACCTCCTCGGCCTGCCGCCGCCCCCCGAGGTGGCGTTCGGGGAGGCCGACCTCTCGCCCATGGCGCAGAGCTTCTACGCCGAGTCGAAGCGGGTCGGGAACGACAGGATCAAGGACCGCCTCGGCATCCGCCTCGGCTACCCGACCTATCGCGAGGGCCTGCGCGCCGTCCTTGCGGAGGAGGGGCGGGAACCGGCCGCCTGAGCGGACGCCCGTCGGCGCGAAACCGACCGGCAGCCGTTAACCAAGGCCCGCGCTTTCGGTTTCAATTTGACGGACCACGCCAGATATTCTGCCGAAATGCTTGGTAAATGGTGGTCTGTCGTGAAGTTCAGAGTTTTCGGTTCGGCGCTCATGGCGCTTTCGATCGCATCCGGTACCGCGGGCGCCGCAACGATCTCGGTGGGGGACTATACGGCCTCCGCGTATCAGGCGGCGCTGGCGTCGCTCGGCCCCGTCGTGACGGAGGGGTTCGAAGGTGCCGACCTCGGGGAAGTCGCCGGCGGCAGCGCCCTGTCGACCGCGGTCGGGT
>CAYMRW010000254.1:0-4229 GCA_964392825.1 uncultured Rhodobacterales bacterium | reverse complement strand
CTCTCGCCGGCGGGCTCGCTGTTGAAGCCCAGGTGCTCGAAGAACGCGAGGATCGCCTCGAAGCCGTCCTTCTCGAGCTCGGTGATGCTGCCGACGTCGCCCATCCGGGCGAGGATCGTGGCGAACCCCTCGTCGCTGAGGTCGAGCGCCCGCTTCGCGGCGAACAGGAGCCGTTGCTGCTTGCGGCTAATCGGCATCGGTGGCCCTCCGGTCAAGAATGTCCGCGGTCGACAGCAGCTCGTCCGCCAGTCCAAGGCCGTCGGGAGGGGCGGTGAGCTCGAAGGCGAGAGCCGAGGTCCAGTACCTCAGAAGCGCCGCCACGGCAGTGCCATGCATGTCCCAGGCGAAGTCGTCGCCGTCCAGGACCTCAGCGAGAAAGCGCGCGACGTGCTCGCAGCGCCGAAGCTCGCCCTCCGCGCCCCGCAGGGCGCGGAGGGCCGTGCGGAGCTCATCAGGCGTCAGAGTGATGATGGTCGAAGGGTTGCGTGGCGTCGTCATGCCGTGCCTCCTTTCGAGCACGCCTTGACGGCGTCCTTGAGAAGCGAGAGGAGCCGCTTGGCCGTCGGCGCGACCGCGTCGTCCTCCATTGCGTGGTCGACGAGCGCAGTGATGGCCTTGAGTAGCTCGGCCGCTTCGAGGTCGGTCGCGGGAATGAATACGCCACCTTTCGCAGCGAGAAGCTCGGCGCGGGGATTATCGTCCGGCAACCGGATGGTGACGTAGGCCATCATACACCTCCACCGTCGAGCTTCATCTCGGCGAGCGCGGCGCGGACATGCTCGACCGTGATCGGGCCGGCGCCGGCGTAGATCCGGCAGAGCCGCAAGACGGCCTCCACCGTGCGCAAGCCGCCGCGGCGGCGGGCTGCCGTGTGTATTGCGCCCAGGGCCACGCGATTGCTCAAGCCAACCGTCGCGGCCAGCGTGGCGACGTCCGCCATGCCGACGTGGCGGATCAGGACGGGCCGCAGCATGCGGCTGTGCAGCTGCGGCATGACGGCGACGTTGCGGTGCAGGTCGGTATCGCCGGCGAGGACGAGGCCGATGTTCCATTCCTCGCAGATGGCTCGCGCCCATTCCAGAGCGGGGCCGTCGAGGTGCTGCCCCTCGTCGACCATCAGCATGGTGGCGGCCTCACTGATCGTCTCGCCGAGCATTCGACGCACGGCGCCGAACCGCCGCCCGTTCACGACGACACCGAACTCCTCGCCGAGGAGGTCGGCGAACCCCGCCGTGGTGCCCTCTGCTGGGGCCGCGACCTTCACGAGGCGCGCCAGCGGTTCCGCCTCTGCAAAGGACCGCAGGGTCATTGTCTTCCCGACGCCCGGCACGCCGCAGATCATCGTCATGCCGCAATGGCGATCGACGAGGTGCAGCGATCGCAAGATTTCCTGCGAGATGTCGGTTTCAATGAAGTCGCCGAGCCTGAACGCCGGTGGCGCCCCGGTCTTGGCAAGTCGTATGGCCTCTGCCATGGTCATCTCCGTTGCTGGCGGGCGTTGAGCCCGCGGTCCCTGCATGGGGGGCGTGGCTGCGCCCCTCATGCGCCTCGTTCGCGACGGGGCGCGAAGCCCACGGCGCGGTCGAAGTTCCTGCGCATCTCGTCGGTGAGCGCAGTTGTCCGGTCAGGTGTCGTGGCCTTTGGCACGCCGCGGCCGTTGAAGCGCGGCTTCACCACCGTTGGAGCGGTGGTGCGTTCGGGCGTTGCACTCGCCGCCGCCTCCTTCGCACATTCGGCCTCGAGGTCCGAAAGCGCGGCGTCCATCTCAGTGTCGCTGAAGTAGTTGTTGGCCGCCGCCGCCTGCGCGATTGCGCGACGCGCGGCCTTGCGGTTCCGCGCCGCCTCGGCAGCGCCCTCCCGCGAGTCGTAGGCGCCGGGGACGACGCGCTGCACGTCGTCGGCGATCAGGTTGCCGTCAGGGTCGTAGACGACGACGGGAAGGCCGTAATCATCGGGGTCGCGGCCGACGAGGACCGGCCCGCGGCCGTGCCATGGCCGCAGCGCCATCTGTGTCGCCGGCGTGCCGTAGACCGCGCCGTCCGCGAAGGCGATCCGCCCATGCCGGTCGATTGACCGCGGCTCGTATACGAGGCCGGCGAGGTAGTGCTGCCGCTCCGTCATGGTGCGCTTGATCCGCCCGGCGAGCTTCGCCTCGAACACCTCGTCGTAGGAGCGGCCGTTCATGCCCTGGCCGCGCCGGCCGCGTTCGCGGTTGTTGCGCTCGACCTCGCGGCGCAGCACCCTCTCGATCTCCGCGATCGGGACCGGTGTCACGGCGCGGTTGGGCGTCGCGCCCGGCGCATGGCCTGCATGCGCGCCACGAAACTCCGGCCGATCGTCGATGGACCGGGAGAAGTCGGCAAACTTGCGCTCTGCGAGCTTCGCCTGGGCGTTCTTGGGCAGCGCGAACTTGAGCTCGATCCCGAGGTGATGACAGATGCCGGGCGGCTGCACGCCTTCGGTTGAGCGCCGCCGCCATTTCTTCGCTTCGCCACCGGCAACGATGTGCGATGCGAAGGCGGAGCCATTGTCGGTGTAGAGCCGGTCGAAGATGCCGTATGTGCGGCAGGTCCGGCGGATCAGGCGCAGGGTGGCGGCGGCGTTCTCGGTCTTGCAGAGTTCAAAATCAAGCGTCTTGCCCGAACTCACGTCGACAAGGATGAGCATGATCGGCCGCCGCGCCTTGCCGTCGCCCCAATCCACCCAGGCGTCGAGCATGCGGCCGTCGAGCGACACCCAGGTCAACGCTTCGGCTGGCTTTTCGCGCAGGTGCGGAATGGCCAGCATCTCCGCGGCCGTCTCCTTGTCGTAGATCGCCTCGAGCCGCTGCGGCTCGGGAAGCGCGTCCCAGCGGCGGCGGACAGTAGGCTCGCTCGGCCACGCCAAACCGCGCGCTGCGGCGAAGTCACGCGTCTCGCACCAGGCGGACTTGAGCGGCCACGGATGATTTGCATCGCGGATCCGCGTCATGAAGAACCGCCACGCCGTTTCGTCCATCGGCGCGACCGCGGGTCGGCCGCGGTCGCCGGGCGCGAGCGCGGTCACCCAGTTGATCGGGTCGACACCGTCGACCTTGTCGCGCCACTGATAGAGAACCGATCGGGACGGGAAATCGTCGCCGAATGTCTCGCAGCCCTCGCGGGCGATATCCGCCCAGCGGACCCCATGCCGCTGGCGGATCGTCCAGAAGCGCAGGATCGCCGCCCGCGTCGCGGCCGCAGCTCGTTTCCAGGCCGGCAGGGCGCGGAACGCATCGTGCGCCGCGTCATCATGCTCGCCCGGCTCTAGACCGGCCTCGGCGATCTGCCGCTCGAGCCAGGCGCGCCCCACGGCGCTCGGAAGGTCGGCGAAACGAACGTGAAGGGCGGGACCGGTGGCAGTAGGACTGGTGACGACATCGATACCAGAACGCGAACACCATTCTTTCAGCGCTCTTCGGCTGCTCGGCAGCTCGGCAATGCCCGCCAGCTCGGTGAGCCGAACGTTCATGGGGCAGTCTCGCGAAGCTTGACAAGGAAGCGTTCCGCCAGCGCGCGCGAACGCGGGCCGGTGCGCTGACCAGTGATGGCCGCCCACACTGCCTGCCGAACGTATCCATGCTCGCGACAGAATGCGCTCAGGCTCGATCCTCGGCGGACCAGCTCAGCGCGAACGTCTTTCAGGAGCTGAGGACTTGGGTTACACATACGAGGAACATTAGCGCCTCGCGTGTCGCATTGCAACATAGATGGTCGCAAAGCTGTAAAGGAGTTGGCGAACGATGTCTGCCCATGAGATCATCGAACGACTGAAGGCCCGGTTTGACGTTACGACCGATCAAGAGCTCGCACGAAAGCTCGACCTCGGTAGAAGCACCATCGCCTCGTGGAGGAGTCGGGATAGCGTTCCGCGCAGGTACGCGGAAGCTGCCGACGGCGCTCCTTGGGCGCGCTTCCACTTCGCCTACAACGATTGGACGGAGATCGAGCAGCGGGCCTTCGAGTTGGCGATAGTCCATCTAGTTCGCACGTGGGGGTGCATCGCTACCGACTATCGGGCCTTCCTGAAGCACGGAGGGTGGGCGGCGAAAATGCTCTGGTTCTACCACTCCCAAGCATCCAGCGCCCTTGCCGAGGCGGTAGACGAGCATGAGAACCGGCGCGGCGACAGCTCTCCAAGCGTCGCCAATGTAGCCCACCTCCTCGCCTACGACCTCTTCTTCTCCGAGACGCCGACTGAGTCAGTCTTTC
>CAYMRW010000253.1:0-4264 GCA_964392825.1 uncultured Rhodobacterales bacterium | reverse complement strand
GACCGGGTCCGCTCGATGTCGGCCCATCGCGCCTGTCCGTGGCGCCGATGATGGACTGGACGGATCGGCACTGCCGGTACTTCCACCGGCAGCTGACGTCGCATGCGCTTCTCTACACGGAGATGGTGGTCGCGGCGGCAATCGGTCGCGGCGATGCGCGCCATCTCTTGACCCACGACGTCGCCGAGCATCCCGTCGCGCTTCAGCTGGGCGGATCGGATCCGCGCGAACTTGCCGTCGCCGCAAGGATCGGTGCCGAGGCCGGATATGACGAGGTCAATCTCAACGTCGGCTGTCCCTCGGACCGGGTGAAGTCCGGCTGTTTCGGGGCCGTCCTCATGAAGTCGCCGGGCCGCGTCGCCGAGTGCGTCGCGGCGATGCGGGCGTCCTCCTCGGTACCGGTCACGGTCAAGTGCCGCATCGGCGTCGACGACCAGGTGCCCGAGGAGGTTCTGCCCCGCTTCCTGGAGCAAATCCGCGATGCAGGTTGCCAGAGGGTCATCATCCACGCGCGAAAGGCGTGGCTCGCGGGACTGTCGCCGCGCCAGAACCGGGAGGTGCCGCCGCTCGACCGAGTGCTGGCGCTCGCGATGGTTCGCGCCTTTCCCGACCTGTCGATCATCGTCAACGGCGGGGTCGCCAGCCTCGACGACGCCACGGCGCTGCTTGCGGACGGGTTCGACGGCGTGATGATCGGTCGCGCTGCCTACGGCATGCCGGCCGACCTCCTGCTCGAGTGCGATCGGCGCATCTTTGCGGATCCTCGCCCGGCGGTCACGCGGGAGGCCGCGGTGCACCGCATGATCCCCTACATCGAACGGCATCTGGCGGCGGGCGGTCGGCTGCATGCGGTCACGCGGCACATGCTGGGGCTGTTCGCGGGTCTTCCCGGCGCGCGGCGATGGCGCCGCATCCTGTCGGAGGCCGGTCCGGCCGCGGGGGTCGGCACCGTCCGCGAAGCGCTCGCGGCGGTTTCGCGAGAGGTCGCGCGCGCCGCCTGATCCCGCGTCAGGGTTCCCCCGCGCGCCCCGACCTCCCGCCGCGGCGGACGCGCAGGCGCGCGGCGCGGGCGGGGAGCTCGCCCATCAGCGCGGCGCGCTCGTCGTCGGTCATCGTCGACCACCGGGCGATCTCGTCTCCGGTGCGGAAGCAGCCGATGCAGATGCCCTCGCGCCGGTGCAGGACGCAGATGTCGATGCAGGGCGTCTTCAAACGCGGGACCCGTCGAGATGCCGCAGGCGGTCGAGCGCGCCCTGGAGGATGTAGGACGCCGCCACGTGATCTATGACCTCGGCGCGGCGTCGGCGGGAGGTGTCGGCCTCAAGCAGCGCCCGCTCCGCGGCGACGGTCGACAGCCGCTCGTCCCAGAACCCGATCGGGCGGTCCGTCAGGCGGCCCAGGTTGCGGGCGAAGGCGCGGGTCGACTGGCAGCGCGGGCCCTCGCTCCCGTCCATGTTCCGCGGCAGGCCGAGGACGAAGCCGCCGATCTCGCGATCGTCGGCGATCCGGAGCAGGGCCTCGGCGTCGGCGGCGAACTTCCCCCGGCGGATGGTTCGAAGGGGCGTCGCGACAGTCCGCAGGCGGTCCGACACGGCGACGCCGATCGTGCGCGTGCCGAGGTCGAGCCCGGCGATCGCGGTGCCGGACGACAATTGCGCCGCGAACGTGGCGAAGTCGCCCGTCATTCGGCGATCCCCGCCTGCTCCGCCGCATCCTCGATGAGGGCGAGACCCTGCGGCTCGGCGCCGAACGCCTGGCGCGCTTCGGCATAGATCGCGCCCGCCCGGTCCTGCTCGCCGAGGACGCCGAGCGCCGTGATCAGACGCGCCCAGTCCTCCGCCGGTCCACCGGTATCGGCGAGGCGCGCGGCCAGCCCCTCGACCATGCCGCGGATCATCTCCTGCCGGTCCTCGGGCGCCATCTCCTCGGCCGCGGCCATGTCCCCGGCGGACGGGCCCCGCGGCGCCGGCGGGCGGTAGTCGACCCCGGCCTCCCGGGCGAGCGCCCCGATCTGCGCCTGGATCGGCGGATACCATGGCGCCGACGGAGCGCTGTCCTCGAGGAGAGCGCGCCAGATGCGGAAGGCGTGATCGGGCCGGCCCGTATCTGCATAGAGCAGACCGGCGATGTAGCGCGCCGCCCCGTCGGACGGGTTGCGGCGGAGCGCTTCGGCGACGGCGGCCTCCGCCTCCGGCGAGACGTAGCCGTCCGCGGCGTAGGTCAAAAGCAGAGCGTAATGCGACCAGTCGGCGGCCATCGCGTCTGCGCCCTTCAGTTCCAGAACGCGCCGTTGCGCCTCGTGGGCCGCGACGAAGTTTCCAAGGCCGGCCTCGTTCCGCACCAGGAGCGTCAGCCCCTCGAGATCGTCAGGGCGCTCGGCCAGTGCGTCCCTCAGGCGCTGGACCAGCTCCTCGTGGCGCGGGGCGGTGACGGTCGGCAGGCTCAGCGCCGCCGCCCGCTGTTCCGCCGTCGCCTGGTCGACGCGGTTCTCGCGCGCCTCGTCTGCCAGCGCGATGCGCCGCTCGATCGGCATGTCCTCGTAGCCCGGCGCGCCGATCCAGAGGTAGATTCCGAGGCCGAGCGCCAGGACGGCGAAGCCCGCGGCGATCGCGCCGACGCGGGACCGCCCGCCCGGTGCGGGCCGGCCCGTGGCCGCGGCGCGCTGGCGGTCGGCGTCGAGAAGGCGGCGCGACACCTCCAGGCGGATGCGTTCCGCCTCGGAGGCATCGATCAGGCCGCGGGCCCGGTCACGCTCGACCTCGGCCAGTTGATCCCGGTAGACGTCGACATCGCTCGCGCCGCCGTCGCCCGGCGCAGCCTGAAGGACGGCACGCACGACGAGCGCGGCCACCGCCAGCGCCATCCCCCCCGCCACCATCCAGAACGCCATGCCTGCGCCTCTCCGCCCGCGATCGTCGAGGGTGATGTAACGGTCCGCGCCGCGCGACGGAACCCCGGCGGGGTGCGCGGCCACGCGGACCGGATGTCGCGTTCGTGCGGCAACGCGCCGTCTCTGACGTCGCGCGCCGCCGGCTAGACAGGAAGGTGGCGCCAGAACAAGGATCGGGGGACATGCGCTATTCGGCGTTCGCACTCGCGCGTGAGGCCTTCCGGCAGCATCAGGGCTGGGGTCGCGCCTGGGGCAGTCCCGAGCCGCGCGGCCGGTACCGTGTGGTCATCGTGGGCGCCGGCGGTCACGGGCTCGCCACGGCCTACTACCTCGGGCGCAATCACGGCATCACCGACGTCGCGGTGCTCGAGAAGGGGTGGCTCGGCGGTGGCAACACGGGCCGCAACACGACGATCATCCGCTCGAACTATCTGCAGGACCCGTCCGCGGCCATCTACGAGAAGTCGCGCAGCCTCTACGAGACGCTGAGCCAGGACCTGAACTTCAACGTCATGTTCAGCCCCCGCGGCGTGATGATGCTGGCGCAGACCGAGCACGAGGTGCGTGGCTACAAGCGGACCGCCCAGGCGAACGCCTTGCAGGGGGTGGAGACCGAGTGGATCGGACCGGAGCGGGTCAAGCGCCTCTGCCCGATCATCCGCCTCGACGGGCCGCGTTATCCGGTGCTGGGCGCCCTCTGGCAGCCACGGGCCGGAACCGCCCGGCACGACGCGGTAGCCTGGGGATACGCGCGCGCGTGCAGCGAGATGGGCATGCACATCGTCGAGCGCTGCGAAGTCACCGGGGTGCGTGCGGAGGGCGGCCGCGTCCGCGGCGTCGACACCACGCGCGGCGCCGTAGACTGCGAGGCATTGTGCCTCGTCGTCGCCGGCCACTCGGGCGAGCTCGCGCAGTTGGCCGGCTTTCGCCTGCCGATCGAGAGCGTGCCGCTGCAGGCGCTGGTCTCTGAGCCTATCAAACCCTGCATGGACGTCGTCGTGATGGCGAACACCGTGCACGGCTACATGAGCCAGTCCGACAAGGGCGAGATGGTGATCGGCGGCGGCACGGACGGCTACAACAACTACACCCAGCGCGGCTCGTTCCACCACATCGAGGAGACTGTGCGGGCGCTGGTCGAGACCTTCCCGATGCTGTCGCGGCTCAAGATGCTGCGTCAGTGGGGCGGCACCGTCGACATGACCGGCGACCGTTCGCCCCTGATCTCGAGGACGCCGGTCGACGGCATCTTCGTGAACTGCGGCTGGGGCACGGGCGGCTTCAAGGCGATTCCGGGCTCGGGCTGGGCGACGGCCGAGATGCTGGCGAACGGCGCGCCCGGACCGCTCGCCGCGGCCTTCGGGCTGGAGCGGT